>CAYVUF010000106.1:0-7329 GCA_964454605.1 uncultured Bacteroides sp. | reverse complement strand
TGCCAGAGGTGATATGGGTGTAGAGATTCCTTATGAGGAAGTTCCGGTTATCCAGAAAATGATTATCCGAAAAGTATATGAAGCAGGCAAACAGGTTATTACAGCAACCCAGATGCTGGAATCCATGATTAAGAATCCAAGACCGACAAGAGCAGAAACAACTGACGTTGCTAATGCTGTTTATGATGGAACCAGTGCTATCATGCTTTCTGGCGAAACAGCAGCAGGTGCTTATCCGGTAGAGGCGGTTAAGACTATGGTAAGAATTGCAGAGCGTACAGAGCAGGATGTGGATTACCGCAGAAGATTTTTTGACCATGAAAGAAAAGCAAATCCGGATATCACAGATGCTATCTGTCATGCAACCTGTACAACCGCACATGACTTAAATGCAAAAGCAATTGTTACGGTTACAAAATCAGGACGTTCGGCAAGAATGATTTCTCGATACAGACCATCTAGTGATATTATCAGTTGTGCAACATCTGAGAAGGTATGCAGACAGCTTAATTTATCCTGGGGTGTAACGCCGCTTGTGATTAAGGAAGAAAAAGAAGTATTTGATTTGTTTGACCATGCAATTGTTGCGGCAGAGAGAATCGGATTGCTGAAGAAAGGTGATTTGACCGTTATTACTTCTGGTATACCGATTGGAATGTCTGGAACAACCAATATGATTAAAGTTCAAAACGTTTAAAATCCGTAAAATGTATACAAAAGTGAAGAAGCAGTACCTGTGATGAGCGGGCACTGCTTCTTCCATAAAAAAATATAATAATGATGAGTTAGGATATAAGCAAAGTTACAATCGGAATAGTAACCAGACTAAAAATCGTCGTTAAAATAATCCCCTGTGAAATCGTAGCTTCTTCTACATTCAACTGCTTGGAAAGCATCAGCGGCATATTTCCTGCCGGAACAGCCAGCATCAATGCACAGGTATTCACAATCAAAGGATTCGATACAAATAATCTCAACAATAAAGTAAAGCCAATTGGAACAAGTATCTGTCTGAGTACTGTAAAAAGATACAATTTCGGGTGGGAAAAAATATCCTTTGGTGCCATCTGTGCTACTGATACACCAAGTACCAGCATGGATAAAAGTGTTGTGGAACGTCCGGCATAGCTAATGGAAGAAGACACAACAACTGGTACATCAAAATCTCCCAGATAAAAAACAATGGTAAGCAACGCCGAAACAGTCCCAGCATTTACAATCTTGCTAAATATATTATCCTCTATTTCGGCGGATTTGTAAACCCCCTGTTTTATAGCAGCTTTTTTTAAAATAGAATAGCCAAGCGTATATACAAGAACATTATACACCAGATTGCTTAAAGAAACAAATATCAAGGAAGAATTTCCCAAAACAGCGGATGCCAGCGGAATGCCGATAAAGCCGACATTGCCGAAAATAGTTAACAACTGATAGGAATATCGCGCATCTGCAGGTATTTTCAATAGCAGAGGAATCAGATAAGCAAGCAGTATGAGAACGGTATACGCAGCGAAAAAAACCAGTAAACCTGTACCCAGCTCTGCAAGGGATACTTTGGGACCTTCGTCAAAAGCGGAACAAATCAGTACAGCGGGATTTGTCACATTAACAATCAGACCGGATAATTGCTTCGAGGTACTTTCCGAGAGCATCTTTTTTCGGAAAAGCAATGCACCGGTTAAAATCAGGATAAATATAATTATCATCTGTTCGAAAACAACAGAAATACTCATAATAACAAAACTCCTTTACAAAAACTAACAGACCTATTTTATCACTTTTTCAAGAAATGGAAAGGGGTAAATTGTGGATTAAATTGTAGATAAATGTACTCTTGTCGGAGAAGCGGGAGAGGATGTATAATAGAAGAATTAGAAAGGGAGACCGTAACGAAAGGAATGGAACGATGAACATTACTTATAATGAACAGAACCGAATTTTTAAGCTGGATACAACGAACACCAGTTACTGTATTGGTATTGTGGATGATGAGAATTTTGTAGGGCATGTGTATTACGGAAGAAAACTGGCGGATGACAATCTGGGCTATTTAATGCGTACAGAAGAAGCACCTTTTGTACCATCCAGAAACAATAGGGATCGTTCTGCCTTTTTGGATAGTTTCCCAATGGAATATACAGGCAATGATTTGGGTGATTACAGAGAAGGAACCTTGACAGTGAAAACAGCAGGCGGACATCGAGGGGTATCCTTATCTTATGTTACGCATAAAATTTATGATGGAAAACCGGAGTTAGAAGGACTTCCGGCAACCTTTGGCACAGACAAGGAATGCAAAACACTGGAACTTGTCTGCGAAGACAGTATTTTGAAGTTGCAGGTGGTATTGCTTTATACTGTTTTTGCAGATGTGGATATTGTTGCCAGAAGTGTAAAGGTTATCAATCACAATGAAGAAGCAATTTATCTGACAAAAGTATTATCTGCATGCATAGATATGGACAATGATGATTATGAAATGATTACGCTGCATGGCTCATGGGGAAGAGAGCGTGCGCCTCAGTACCGGACTATCATGAAGGGCAAACAGGGGGTGGCTTCCACACGCGGCGAATCCAGCCATCAGGAGCATCCATTCATGGCATGGAAACAGAAACATACAACACAGGAGTCTGGTGATATTTATGGAATGCACTTTGTTTATTCCGGCAATTTTATGGCACAGATTGAAATGACACAGTTTGATACGATTCGTGCCATGATGGGAATACATCCAGAGAATTTCTGTTGGAAACTGGAGAAGGGCGAGAGTTTTCAGGCACCAGAAGTTATTTGCGTGTATTCTGCAGAGGGCATTGGCGGAATGACAAGGAATCTGCATGATTTATATAGAAATCATCTGATTCGTGGAGAGTATCGGAACAAAAAACGTCCTATTTTAATCAATAACTGGGAAGCTACCTATTTTGATTTTAATACCGAGAAACTTCTGGATATTGCAAGACAGGCATCGAAACTGGGCATTGAAATGCTGGTTATGGATGATGGCTGGTTTGGCTATCGTAACGATGACAATACAAGTCTTGGGGACTGGTACGTGAATGAGAAAAAGCTGCCAGGCGGTTTGAAATATCTGGTAGACGAAGTGAATAAACTGGGTATGAAATTTGGTATCTGGCTGGAACCGGAAATGATTTCGCCGGATTCTGATTTGTACAGGGCGCATCCTGACTGGGCAATTGCCATTCCGGGCAGAACCGGAAGTCTTTGCAGAAACCAGTATGTACTGGATTTGACACGTAAAGAAGTCAGAGATTACATTTACGATAAGATATCCGGTATCTTACATAGTGCAAATATTGAATATGTTAAATGGGATATGAACCGACAGCTTACGGATATTGGAAGTTATGGACTTCCGGCAGACAGACAGGGAGAATTGTATCACAGACAGGTACTTGCAGTTTATGAATTGCAGGATAGAATGACGAAGGAATTTCCGCATCTGCTGTTAGAAAACTGTTCTGGCGGCGGTGCCAGATTTGACCCGGGTATGTTGTATTACAGTCCCCAGATATGGTGTTCTGATGATACCGATGCAGTGGAAAGACTGAATATTCAGGCGGGTACTGCCATGATTTATCCATTGTCTGCAATGGGGGCACATGTTTCTGACTGTCCAAACCATACCGTAGGCAGAGTCACTCCTTTTGAAACCAGAGGTTATGTGGCACTTGCAGGAACTTTTGGGTATGAACTGGATGTAACCAGAATCCCGGAAGAAGACCGAAATATGATTCCGGCGCAGGTTGCCATGTATCATAAATACAATGACCTTGTGCGTGAAGGGGACTATTATCGTATTGCTTCTTATGCAGACAATCATTATTATGACTGCTATGAAGTGGTAGCAAAGGATAAATCAGAAGCACTTATCACTTATATTCAAGTGTTAAACCGACCGAACTATCACAGCAGAAGAATCTGTATTCCGGGTCTTGCACCAGACCAGATTTATGTGGTTGCCAATGCAGAAGAATGGCCGGAGTTAAAGCAGACAGAGTATATCGGAGAAACATTACATTATGCAGGAATCAATGTTCCGCCGCTTTGGGGTGATTTCAAGGGTAGATTATTACATCTGACCTTGAAAAAGGCAGCAGAGTAGTTTGACAAGGCAGACCACATAGAATGGAAAGGGTAAGAAAAACATGATAGTACAGCAATATAAAGATATGTTAAAGGGAAAATCAGTTATCAGACAGTTGTCGGAATTTGCTACGGCAAGAGGGGCTGAGATTGGTTATGAGAACGTTTTTGATTACAGTCTGGGCAATCCGTCTGTTCCGGCACCCCAGAAGTTTACGGATACCATGATTGATATGCTGCAAAACCGCAGTCCTATGGAACTTCATGGTTATAGCCAGAGTCTGGGGATTCCGTCGGTGCGGGAAAAGGTGGCAGCTTCGTTAAATAAACGATTTGGAATGAATTATACAGGCAACCACATTTTTATGACAACAGGCGCAGCAGGTGCTATTGCACATGCGCTGCGTTGTGTGACGAAACCGGGGGATGAGGTGCTGACATTTGCCCCTTATTTTCCAGAATATGGTCCTTATGTGAATCTGACAGGCGCGGTGTTGAAAGTAGTTCCGGCGAATGTGGAGAATTTCCAGATAAATTTCCAGGCATTTGAAGAGATGCTGACGGAAAAAGTTATGGCAGTGTTAATCAATACACCGAATAATCCTTCTGGAATTGTATATACCACAGAAACGATTCAGAGGCTGGCAGCAGTTCTGACGGAAAAATCAAAAGAATATGGACATGATATTTTCCTGATTTCGGATGAGCCTTACCGAGAGATTGTATTTGCAGGAACAGATGCACCTTATGTATCTCAATATTATGACAACACTCTTTCCTGCTATTCGTTTTCCAAGTCTTTATCTCTGCCGGGAGAAAGAATAGGTTATATCGCAGTGAATCCAGCATGTACGGATGCAGAATACATTTCCAGTATGTGTGGTCAGATTTCCAGAGGAACCGGTCATAATTGTCCGCCTTCCATTATCCAGTTGGCGGTAGCAGAAGTGTTGGATTTGACTTCGGATTTGTCGGTCTATGAAAGAAATATGAATCTTTTGTACCAAGAACTGACTTCTCTTGGTTTTGATTGCGTGAAGCCGGGTGGAACTTTTTATATGTTTCCAAAAGCACTGGAGAAGGATGCGATTGCTTTTAGCGAGAAAGCAAAGAAATACGATTTGATTCTGGTGCCAAGTGACAGTTTTGGTGTGCCGGGATATTTCCGTCTGGCATACTGTATTGATACTGAGAAGGTAGAACGTTCCCTGGAGGCGTTCCGTAAATTTGTTAAAACGGAGTATTAAGAAGACAGACAACTTAGCAACCAGAACAATAGAAAAGAAATGGAAAAACAGAATTAGAAAGAAGGGGATTGTATGTATCAGGCAGGTCTTGTTTTAGAAGGCGGCGGCATGAAAGGAATCTATACAGCAGGTGTGTTGGATTTCTTTCTGGATAAAGAAATTATGTTTTCGGAATGTTATGGAGTGTCGGCAGGAGCATGTGCACTCTGCAGTTACCTTTCCAAACAGCGGAAAAGAGCTTATCGTACCAATGTAAATTATCTGGACCAGAAGGCATACTGCAGTGTGGAAAGTTTGTTGAAAACAGGAAATATTTTCGGCGCAGAGATGTGCTATGGTCTGATTCCGGATTATCTGGACCCGTACGACCATGAAACCTTTGAGCAATATGAAGGCAAAGCCTATGCTGTTGTAACCAATATCCGTACTGGCAAGCCGGAATATATGCAGTTAAAAGATATGCACAAGGATATTATTGCGGTGCAGGCATCCAGTTCAATGCCATTAGTGTCTCGTAATGTGAAAATTGGGGATAACTACTATCTGGATGGTGGCATTTCCGATTTTATTCCGCTACGCCATTCCATGAAGGAAGGTAATACCAAAAATGTAGTTGTTATGACAAAGGAAGAGGGGTACATACGTCAGCCGGCAGGAAAAGAACTTGCACTCATGAGGGTACGTTATGCCCGTTATCCGAAAGTATATGAACTGATGCGTGACAGGCATATACGCTATAACAGCACAGTGAAGTATATTGAAGAACAGCAGAAGCAGGGCAATGTTTTTGTTATTCGTCCAAAACATATTAGTAATGTGGGAAGATTAGAAAAAGAAAAAGCAAAATTAGAAGCACTGTACGAAGAGGGATATCAGGATGCTGAAAACTGTTATGTAGATTTGTTGGAGTATCTGGAGAAATAACAGCAGACAGAATCGGACATTTTGTACCATCTTTGGAACAAGTCGCTTGGAAATGAGGAATATTATGTTAGAAATTTTGAAGGCAATATTATTTGGAATTGTGGAAGGGATTACGGAGTGGCTGCCAATCAGCAGTACTGGACATATGATACTGTTGGATGAGTTTGTGAAACTGGATGTTTCACCAGAATTCTGGGAAATGTTTTTGGTAGTGATACAGCTTGGGGCTATTCTGGCAGTCGTGCTTTTGTTCTGGAATAAGATTTTTCCTTTTGATTTAAAAAGGAAGCCACATGTGAAAAAGGATATCTTTATCCTGTGGTTTAAGATTCTGGTTGCCTGTATCCCGGCAGCAGTGATAGGACTGGCATTTGATGATGTGTTTGATGCCCTGTTTTATAATCCATGGTGTGTGGCAATAGCACTTATTGTATTTGGTATTGCTTTTATCCTGATAGAAAACCGGAATAAAAATGTCACTCCGCATATTACGGAACTTGGACAGATTACTTATAAGACCGCAATTATTATAGGAGTTTTTCAGTTGCTTGCAGCCATTTTTCCGGGAACATCACGTTCCGGCGCGACCATCATCGGAGCCTTGCTGATTGGTGTATCCAGAACGGTAGCAGCAGAGTTTACATTCTTTCTGGCGATTCCAGTTATGCTTGGCGCAAGTTTGCTTAAGATTTTGAAATTTGGTTTTGCATTCAGCGGAATGGAACTGACAATTTTGTTTGTGGGAATGGCAGTAGCCTTTCTGGTGTCCGTTATCGTTATTAAGTTTTTAATGGGGTATATCAAAAAGCATGATTTTAAAGTGTTTGGCTGGTATCGTATCGTTTTGGGTGCAATTGTACTGCTATACTTTATGTTTCGGTAATTTTTTGTGGCATTTCGCATATAAATAGGTAGAAATAGTCTTGGATTTGTGACAGTTTGGTGATTGACAAGATACTTGCATTGGTTTAGAATTTTCACCATAATCATTGGATTATGAGAAAATCAGCGACTAATAAATGTTACTTATAAAGTAAAAAGTTTTGTG
>CAYVUF010000105.1:0-7334 GCA_964454605.1 uncultured Bacteroides sp. | reverse complement strand
TAAGTACACCAAAGAAATCCATAATAGCCTCCAATTATATATTTTTCATATGTTATATAATTTGAAATTATCATGGATTTATCCCCGGCACTACCATTTGTTTGTAAATTGTGTGTAAAATTTATGTAAAATACCTTTTTTCTCTATAATAACCTTGTGTTACACATATCGCCAGTTTCCTGAAAAATTGCCCACTGTGCTACATTCACAGCATGGTCCCCTATTTTCTCCAAGTACTTATCCAAAAGCAATACATCAATACAGTCGTCTGCATCGGCTTTTTCTGTCCGCAATAATGCCACCAAATCTTCCTTTACTAGATTAAAAAGTTCATCCACCTTGTCATCACCAGCAATGACTTTTTCTGCCTCCTGTGCATTTCTACGAAGAAATGCACCTACTGCATCATGAAACAATTCCTTGGTGGTTTCAATCATTTCCAGCATATGTGATGAAAAGGCTGTCAAATCTTTCATCTGCATACGCTGTATCAGTTCCGCTATATCTATCACATGATCTCCTACACGCTTTATATCCGTTACTACTTTCAAACTGGCTGATACCATACGCAAATCTCTTGCAATCGGATGTTGTCTGGTAATCAAAGACAGACAGCGGCATTCTACCTTCTTCTCCATATCGTTCACCAGATTGTTCTGCCGGATAATATCTAAAATACGCTCCTCATCCTTCTCCTTTGCTGCCTGAAACAAGCTGTCATAAACCTCTTCAACCTGAAAGCACATCTTTTTCAATTCTTCTCTTAATTCTGTCAATTCACTTTCAAATACTGTTCTGGGTGACATTTTCTTTGCTCCTTTCCTTAACCAAATCTGCCGGTGATATAATCCTCTGTACGTTTGTCTTTCGGTCTTGAAAAAAGATTCTCTGTGGAGTCAAATTCCACCACTTCTCCTACCAGAAAGAAGGCAGTATCATCCGAAACGCGGGCTGCCTGCTGCATATTATGTGTTACAACAACCACCGTATATTTTTTCTTCAGCTCACACATCAATTCTTCTACTTTCAAAGTAGAAATCGGGTCCAATGCTGAAGTTGGTTCATCCATCAGAAGCACTTCCGGTTCTACTGCCAATGCTCTGGCAATACAAAGTCTTTGCTGTTGCCCGCCGGAAAGTCCAAGTGCTGATTTTTTCAATCTATCCTTTACCTCATCGAAAATAGCGGCTCCCCTCAGACTCGTTTCGACGATTTCATCCAATTTTGCTTTATTTTTAATTCCATGAATTCTGGGACCATACGCAATGTTATCATAAATGCTCATAGGAAACGGATTTGGCTGTTGAAAAACCATACCAACCCTTTTACGTAACAACGTGGTATCCAATTTGGGAGCATAAATATCTTCTCCATCCAGATACACTTTTCCTTCTATTCTGACTCCTTCCACCAAATCGTTCATCCGATTTAATGTCTTCAGGAAAGTTGATTTGCCGCAACCGCTTGGCCCAATAAATGCGGTCACTGCATTTTCCCTGATGTTCATATCAATATCTTTTAGGGCATGATTATCCCCATAATACAAATTCAATTTCCGGGTGCTTATCTTACCCTCAATATTCTCCTGCCCCAAAGCTGACTTATCCTTCTCTGTTCTCTCTTTTTCCATTCCAATAACCTTTCCTTCTTCCTGCTTTGCCAACATCTTCTTCCTATGCTCTGCGGTTTACATCCAATCTGCCCGCCAGATATTTGGTAAGAAAATTGATTCCCAGTACAAGCAGCAACAAAACGACTGCAATTCCAAATGCTACATCATACTGTGCTTTTGACATACTCAGATATAACTGAATCGTTAACGTACCACCGGATTCCAGTATTTTATGCAAAAGACCTGTTCCGGCTTTAGGCAAAAGATAACCACTTCCTGCTGTAAACAACAATGCCGCTGATTCTCCCACAATACGACCAATTGCCAGAATGATTCCGGTTACGATGCCCGGCATTGCGGAAGGCAGTAAAATCGTCCGAATCATATACCACTTTGTGGCACCCATGCCAACTGCACCGTTCCGATAACTGTCTGGTACTGTTTCCTCCTGCGTGTTTCTGGTGATAAGCGGTAAAATCATCAGGGTAAGTGTCAGCGAGCCTGTCAGAATAGAATAACCGAATCCCAATGTATTGCCAAAAAACACCATACCAAACAAACCAAAAATAATGGAAGGAATTCCAGATAAAGTTTCCGTTGTAAACTCAATTACTCTGACAATTCGACCCGGTTTCGCATATTCATTCAGATAAATTGCAGACCCCACTCCAATCGGAGTTGCAATCAGAAGGGTTAACACAACAATGTACAAAGTATTCACAATATTACCCGCAATTCCAGTTGTTCCCTTAAGTGCACTTGTTACGGTTGTTAAAAATGTCCAATTTATACTGGAAATTCCTTTGACAAAAACATAAAGGATAATCCCCAGTAATAACATAACGGAAAAGAAAGCTGACAAATAAATAAGTCCCGCCAGTAACTTATCTTTTGCTTTTCTACTCATGTTCTTTCTCTCCCTTCTTCCGTTTCCCAGGATTCAGCATTCTATTCAGCAGAATATTTATTACCATGATAAAGACAAATAAAACCAGTCCTATGGTAAACAATACCTGTCTATGTAGACCACTTGCATATCCCATCTCACTGACGATTGCTGTTGTCAGGAAGCGGACAGAGTTAAATGGATATGGTGCATTTACTGAACTGCCGGAAACCAGACTGATTGCCATTGCCTCGCCCAATGCTCTTCCAATTCCCAGTACCACTGCACTCAGGATTCCAGACTTTGCTGCTGGAATGATAACTTTAAAAATTGTCTGGATAGGAGAAGCCCCCAAAGCTAAAGAAGCTGCTTTTAATTGCGGTGACACTGCTCGCATTGCTGATTCACTGATATTAATAACCGTTGGCAGAAGCATTACCGCCAATACAATGACTGCCGAAATCAGATTCGCTCCTCCTGTAAACTGGTGTGTATCAGAACCCTTAAACAGGAACATTTCCACCTTATACATAAGTGGATTCAGAATCATAAGCCCCAATAATCCATAAATAACCGATGGGATTCCTGCCAATAACTCCACCGCTGGTTTCACAACAGCCGCTAATTTCTTCGGTGCCACTTCTGCCAGAAAAACCGCTGTCAAAATGCCAATCGGAACGCCAAGCAGAATTGCCATTACGGTACCGATAATAGAGGTCAAAATAACGTACAGAATACCAAATGCCGGCTCCTTGGCTGTTGGTTTCCATGTTGTGGAAAATAGAATGTCCTTGATTCCCACTTCAAAAATTGCTGGTGTTCCATTCCATATCATATACAGCGTAATAGAGGCAACTGCCAACACTGCGAAAGATGCGCAAACCGTAAATACGGTCTGCGCTATCAGTTCTGTATTGATAAGCCTATGTTTCCTTCTTGTCATAGGGGTGCTCCTTTTCTCCAATCACGATTTTCTAGTCAAGGGCAATCAATCCCACAGCACTGATTAACTCTTTTCCTTCCTCTGAATGCAGATAATCAAACATTGCCTGAACTGCTTCACTCTGACTGGAAATTTCACCATTAGTAGCCATAACAAAAGGTCTACTTAAGAAATAAGTACCTGCTTTGATATTTTCTGCAGTAGGCTCTACCTCATCCAATGACATTGCAAACACTGTATCATCCAACACATCCAAAGAAACGTAACCAATTGCACCAGCAGTAGATGCTACCTTTGCCATGACTGCACCTGTGGAATCCAACTCATTCGCATAAGCACATTCATCCTCGATAGCAAGCAATTCTTCAAACGCTCCACGTGTACCGGAACCTGCCTCACGTCCAACCACAACGATTGCTGCATCTTCTCCGCCCAGTTCACTCCAGTTCTTTATTTCGCCAGTATAGATACTAATTAACTCCTCTTTGGTCAAGTTTGTTACCGTATTTCCAGTATCGGTTACCACTGCAATACCATCAATGGCTACAATATTTTCCACTGCACCATTTGCTGTTTCTTCTTCTTTCAGATTTCTGGATGAATTACCAATATCTACGCTTCCTGCCAGAACTGCTTCAATTCCTGCAGAAGAACCTGTAAATTCAGCACTTACAGTTACATCCGGATATTTTGCCATAAAGCTCTCTGCCAACGCATTTGCAAATTTTTCCATAGATGTAGAACCTGCCATTGCAATCGAGCCACTTATCTGGGTATTTTCTTCTGGGGCATCTGTTTCCTGGGCTTCTGCTTCCCCTGCTTCTTCAACAACCGCCTCCTCTGTGATAACTTCTTCGACTGTTTCAACTGCTTCAGCGCTTGTTTTTTCTGTGTCTGCTGCTCCGCATCCTGTTACGCTTCCAAGCATCAATGCACTAATGCCAATTGCTGTAATCATCTTTTTAACTGTGTTTTTTTTCATAATTCCTCAGTTCCTTTCCTGTTTTGTTCTATCCGGGTTTTAGTTTATCAAAAACCTATTTTACAAACTATCAGGATGGCGTAATTTTTATGTAAAATCTGAGTAATTTCATCATATGATGAACATATAGATATTTTGGAACCAAAAATGGAGGTTACTATGCAATCTTATCATCACAATAATACCGACTTTCCTTTTGACTTTTCCCTTGCCAAGATGACACCTACAGCTACTGCTCTAATAAAAGGTAATTCCTTCTACCCAGACATAATCGGTGTTGCTGCTTTTTATCAGACCCCTCTTGGAATATTGGTAAATGTACAATTTCGCGGACTCCCCACTATGACAGAAAAAGGAATACCGCACTTTCTGGGTTTTCATATTCACGAATATGGAAACTGCGCCGAAAATACCAAGCATGATTTCGCAAACAGCGGAGCTCACTACAACCCTGACCATGCACAACATCCAAACCATTCCGGTGATTTGCCGCCGTTGTTAAACTGTAATGGATATGCATGGCAATCTTTCCTTACCAATTCTTTTACCATTCCCGAAATACTTGGTCGCAGCATTATTGTTCATGCTTCCCCGGATGATTTCATGACACAGCCATCCGGCAACAGCGGCGCAAAAATTGCCTGCGGAATCATTCAATAAGAACATTTGATTATATAAAAAAACACTTTACCAGAATCTGCCTCCTTTCACAGATTTTCTGATAAAGTGTTTTACCATTTCATCTTAATAAAAATTATTCTTTTCCTTCTTCATGCTCTTTGGTTAGCTTACGAACCGTTGCAATGCATGGCAGGATAGCAATTAAGTTTGGAAGCACCATCAGACCATTGAACATATCCGACATATTCCATACCAAATCTACTTTCAAAGTAGAACCGATTACAACACAAACCACAACAATAACAGCGTATAATTTGACTACTTTTTCTCCAAATAAAGCACGCACATTCACTTCTCCAAAATAGTACCATCCTACAATCGTAGTAAACGCAAAGAACAACATGCAAAGCGCGATAAAAATATTGCCAAAACTACCAAACCCTGCATTAAATGCTGTCTGTGCTAATTCTGCACCAGTCTGACCATTGTTAAACACACCTGTAGAAATAATAACCAGTGCTGTCAAAGTCAAAATAATGAAAGTATCAATAAAGACACCCATCATAGCAATAATACCCTGGTCACATGGATGCTCCACATCCGCTGTTGCATGAGCATGAGGCGTAGAACCCATGCCGGCTTCGTTGGAGAATAATCCCCTTGCCACACCAAAGCGCATTGCTTTCTGAACTGTTACACCAATCAGACCACCGCCAACAGACTGGGGTGAAAAAGCATCTACAAAAATATTGCGGAACGCTTCCACCAGACCTGCCGGATTCATACAAAGAATAATCACACAACCAATAATATACAACAGTGCCATAATAGGTACTACCTTCTCTGTTACCCTGGCAATACGTTTAATACCACCAATAAAAATAATACCAGCTACCACTGCTACACAAATTCCCACCACTAACGGATTAGCACCAAAGGCATTCTTAAAAGCTGCACTAATGGAATTCGACTGTACCATATTTCCCATAAATCCTAATGCAAGAATAATTGCTATCGAGAAAAATACCGACAGGAATTTGCCAAATTTCCCTTTAAAGATGTATTTGATGTAATAAATAGGACCACCTACGATAACACCATTTTTCTCTTCTCTGGTATGCTGTGCCATGACTGCTTCCCCATAAATCGTTGCCATGCCAAAAAATGCACTGACCCACATCCAGAAGATAGCACCCGGACCTCCTGCTGCGATTGCTGTTGCAGCACCTGCAATGTTACCAGTTCCCACCTGTGCGGCAACCGCTGTTGTCAACGCCTGAAAAGAACTTAACCCTTTGCCGCTGTTATCACCATGCAAAGAGAAATTACCAAACAATAATTTCATACCCTGTCCAAACTTACGCACCTGGATAAATTTCAAGGAAATCGTATAAACAACTCCCGTTCCCAGTAGCAGGATTAACAATGCATAATCCCACAAAAACGTATTTACTACTCCAACTACATCTGCTATAAAATCCATCTTTTTCCTCATTTCTGAGCAGCTTGTTGCAAGGCGGCATCGCAAAACAACACTTCATCCGCCATGATGACTATCTGGTCTGCTCCTAAACAAATAGCCTTCCTGACTGGCTAGAAAAACAGAAATACATAAAGTAAGTCCGAATACCGCTTCAGATTCGAAGTTTCTCTTCGGACTCAAATCTTTCCTATACTTCAAAAAAGTACATTTTATTCCTAAAACCAACCTATATTATCATACTAAGACTGACATTTTCTGTCAAGAAAAGCCTTGAAAAACTCACCTATCTTGTCAAAAAAACACTTTTGGAAACGTTGACCTTTTTTATGGAACTTTCTATTGAAACATTTCCAGTCTTTCTAAAAATTCTTCACAGCCTGCAACAATTTCACGATATGTAATATCAAATGAGCCGGTATACCAAGGGTCAGCGATATCCCCCGGTGTATCCGTATAATCTAACAATCTTTTAACTTGCTCTGCCAATTCCTCGCCAAATTCACGTCGGATATTGCTCAGATTATATTCTTCCATTGCAATCAGATAATCAAATTCCATAAAATCTGTCTTCCGCAATTTACGCGCACGTTTTCCCTCGCAACCAATTCCATGCTTTGCCAGTTCTGCCCGCGCCGGCGGATAAACTGGATTGCCGATTTCCTCATAACTTGTCGCTTCTGATTCAATATGAAAACTGTGTTGTAAGCCTCGTTTCGCGACCATGTCTTTTAAAATAAACTCTGCCATTGGAGAACGACAAATGTTGCCGTGGCAAATAAAAAGTACTTTTATCATAGTTATCAATCT
>CAYVUF010000104.1:0-7341 GCA_964454605.1 uncultured Bacteroides sp. | reverse complement strand
CCATAATTCTTGCTGCCCGGTTAAAACCAATTTTAAAAACTCTCTGCAGCATACCAATAGAGGCTTTATCCTTCTCGATAATAAATCTTCCTGCATCCGCAAAATACTGGTCGTATTCTGAACCTGCCTCTGCACCTCCGGCACTGCCGCCAGAACTTCCCATGTTCTTGATTTTCTCTTCCACATCCTCACTATATACATTTCCGATTGCCTGATTTTTCAAGAAATCTACTACATCAGAAACCTCTTTATCCGATACAAAAGCCCCCTGCACACGTGTCGGTTTCGGATAGCCCTGCGGATAAAACAGCATATCTCCTTTTCCAAGCAGCTTCTCTGCACCATTCATATCGAGAATGGTTCTGGAATCCACACCACTGGACACTGCAAAAGCAACACGGCTTGGCATATTTGCTTTAATCAGACCCGTAATAACATCTACGGATGGTCTTTGTGTTGCAATAATCAGATGGATTCCAGCAGCTCTGGCAAGCTGTGCCAGACGACATATTGACTCTTCTACCTCACCCGGTGACACCATCATCAAATCGGCAAGCTCGTCAACAATAATCAGAATCTGCGGCATTTTGTCCGGTGCATCCGGTGCGCCTTCCGCTTTCAGACTTTCTGCTTTCTTGTTGTATCCCTTCAAATCACGCACATTGTAATCTGCGAATTTCTTGTAACGCTCGGTCATTTCTGCCACACCCCAGTGCAGCGCCGCCGCTGCTTTCTTAGGGTCTGTTACCACTGGAATAAGCAAATGCGGAATTCCATTATAAACACTCAGTTCCACCACTTTCGGATCTACCATAATCAGCTTCACATCATCCGGATGTGCTTTGTACAAAATACTCATGATAATGGTATTGATACATACTGATTTACCAGAACCTGTTGCTCCGGCAATCAGCATATGCGGCATTTTCGCAATATCTGCCACAACTGTCTGTCCTCCAATATCCTTTCCCACTGCAAAAGCAAGATTGGATGGAAATTCCTGAAATTCCTTGGATTCTAATAAGTCACGCAGTGCTACTGCTGAATTTTCTTTATTGGGAACTTCAATACCTACTGCTGCTTTACCCGGAATCGGCGCTTCAATACGGATATCCGTTGCTGCAAGATTTAACTTGATATCATCTGCAAGTCCCACTATTTTGCTTACCTTAACTCCCTGTTCCGGCTGAAGCTCATAACGAGTAACTGCAGGACCCTGACTGATATCGGTAACCGTCACTTTCACGCCAAAGGTATTCAGAGTCTGCTGCAGACGTATGGCTGTTTCTTTCAGTTCTTTCGCCGAATCACCTTTATTCTTGCCATTTCCCTTCGTCAGACAATGATAGGGTGGAAAATGATATTGTTTTGGCACATCGTTTTCTGCCTTTCGCATTTCCTGTGCAATTCCTGTTTCTGGGGAAACTGCCGCTGGCTGCGCTGGTGTTTTCGCTGATGCTTTGGCAACCGGGCGTTCCCGATTCATGCCGGTACCGGAAGACATCGTGTTTCCCATTTCCACAGTGTAAGATTTCTGGGGTTTGAGTGGTTCATAGTCCTCCTCTGCATTCCCTGTCTCTTCCACAGGCATACTGCCTCCAAAGGTCATTCCCTCTTTATGTATTACCGGTGAAACTACTGGAATTTCTTCCATCGATGAAATTTCATCCAAATCATCCGACTCATTTTCAATAAAATGATACGATTCCTGTGGTCTGACTGTTTCCTGCCTTAGAAATGCCTGTTCTATGCTTTCTTCTTCCATTACTCCATGAATTGTAATTTCATGAATATCATCCCGTATTTTCTCCGGTGTTTCCTTTTCTTTCTCTTTATTTAATGCGGTATCCAGCATAACACCAGAAACTTTTTTATCCATACGAAGAATTTTCTCATTCTCACGCTCTTCTTCCTGTAATCTTCTCCGCTCTTCCTCTCTGGCACGCCTTTCTTCCATTGCTTCCCGTCGTTCTCTGGCACGTTCTTTACGATATGCTGCATCTTCTACGGAACGCTCATAAACTCTTCTTCCCTGATTCGTCACCCCGCCAATAAAGGACTTGTCCGTTACAATCACTGCACAAATAATACCAACTACAATAAGAGCAAGTACCGTTCCTACCATACCAAGCAATTTATAGCACGCAAAAGCAAGCGACCCTGCGATAATACCGCCGCCGCCACGATTTTCACTGCATCTTTTATATATTTCTAACATCTGATAGGTATCTGTTTCCGTATAAGTGGTACTCACCAGTTCAAAAATCGTACCAAGAATCAGAAATAATACTCCTCCTGCCACTAATTTCCTGGTCGCAATATTATTTCCCACATTGGACATACCAAATGCAATTGCCAAAAAGATAACTACCGGTGCTACATAGGCCAAAAGTCCAAACACACCGAACAGAAATCCACTGACTGCATCACCGACTTTTCCTACGATACCAAAATTACATAAAAACAAGATAACTGCAAGTGCCAGAAGCACAATCAATATAATTTCATTCCGGATAGCCAAATCCATGGGTTCTCCGCGCCTTTGTCTGTTTGTTTTTGCCCTGCCTGCATTCCTGCTGTTCGTTGTTTTTCTATTAGTTGTTGTTTTTCTCCTGGAAGTGCTGGAACTGCTCTTACGTGTTCCGGTTCCTCTTCCCTGATTTGCTGCCATTTTAAACCTCCATACCATATGCCTTTGTCATTTCGTGTAAGCGACCTATGGCATCATATAGTATAGCATTTTCAATTTTACTTGTCATCCCTTATTTTGTAGCTGTTTTTTTCCTTTCTACCATATCATGAAGATGGCTTATGGCATCCCGGATACCGCCCACTTCGCTGATAATTCCTTCCTCCACTGCCTCTTTTCCAACCAGTACTGTTCCCACATCTTTCGTTAACATTCCGGTTTCCATCATCAACTCTTCCAGACGGGGTTTGGATATTTTACAATGGTCGCATACAAAACCTGTAATCCGGTTCTGAATCTGTTTGAAATAATCAAATGTCTGTTGGACTCCAATCACCATTCCATTTAAACGTACCGGATGAATCACCATCGTTCCAGTAGGCACAATGTAGGAGTAATCCGTACTGACCGCAATCGGCACACCAATGGAATGACTGCCGCCAAGCACCAGAGATACCGTCGGCTTACTTAAAGAAGCAATCATTTCTGCAATGGCAAGTCCAGCTTCTACGTCACCTCCCATGGTATTAAGCAGAATCAGTACACCATCAATTTCCTTACTGTCTTCAATCGCAGCAAGCTGAGGCAAAATATGTTCATATTTTGTTGTTTTGGAGGAACTGCCGAGATTGTCATGCCCTTCAATTTCACCAATAATCGTAATTAAATGGATATTATGAGCCTCTTCACTGTTATCTAATGTAAGCTGTCCTGTTTCTTCAATTCTTTCATCCCTGTGTTTTTCCGAATCTATTTTATTTTCATTTTTTCCATTCTTCTCGTTTTTGTCACGCTTCTCATTCTTCTCATTTTTGAACTCATTCTGCTCTTGTTTTCGATTTTGCTTATTTCCCATTGAAATACCGCCTTTCCGTTTTTCACTTTTGATACCTATCTAATATCTTTCCCTGTTTTTCCATCCGCATACCTGCCAACATAAACTTCTCTCATTTCTGCCTTTTACGCAAAAAAAAGAGAACCACCTCACTGTGATTCTCTCCTGTTTTACTATTTTATATCAAAATCATCATTGTCTTTGATTTCTGTATCAAATTTCATTTTATCTTCTGCCACACTATACTGATAATCCATTTCCTTCTTCTCGTGCTTCTTCGGTAAGGGCAAAGGATTCTCCAGAAAACGTGGTTTCGGCAACGCCTTTGGTTCCTGCACCTGTGGCATCAGTACTTCGGTTGGTTCTGGCACTGCAACCTTCTCCGCACTTTCCATTTTCGTTTCTATGGCTTCCTTCACAAAGCACTGCTGGAATCCGATTCCTGCAAGGATACTCCATATAAAGATGGAAAAGACCTGATAGGAAAGCACACCGGATATTGCCAAAGGAGTCGGTGCAAGCAACAGCATATAACAAATATAAGGTGAACACTTCTGCTCCCTGCCCTGATTCCAGAATGCCATAATCAAAAGTGCCGCAAGCATTACCTGTATCAGACATTCCATAATCGAAATTCTGGTCTGGTACAAAATATATCCCATAGTCAGATAAGACCGATAAAGGGAAAACCATGCTTCCGCTACTTCTCTAAAAACAGTCTGGGAAATCACTCCATCTATTGCCAGAAAAGCCACAAAGGAAAGAAATACTGCTGCAAACGCGATTCCAAACACAAGAAAAGAAAAGCCAATTCCAAACTTCTTTTCGCTCTCCTGTGAATGCCGGATACCTGTGAAAATCCCAGCAAGCAGTATCCACAAAGTTACTGCAACCGCATCCAGATAAAGCAGACCTCCCATAACAATACCTGTTAAAATGGCAAATACCACTGCAGCAGTTTTTCCCATATCACCATTTGTATAACTGCGCACAAAACTGCCCACAATAAGCATTCCAAACAGATAGAGCAGAAAATAAAAATTTTCCGGTGTTAAAGAAAAAATCTGGTTCGTATAAACGGAGGATGCTGCTAACAGAAGCAATGTTATACAGGCAGCCAACCTGCCAATCATTTTTCTGACAATAATATATGCCAGGGCCATCGCAAGCATCTGTAGTACAATCTGAACCCCTACACCTGCTATGGTCTTATTTCCAAGGAAAGATAACACAAACGAAAGACACAGCGTATAAAGATAGGATGCGCCATGTATCATAGGCTCTGAAGGAGTGCCTGTCTTTACCATTGCCTGCTGATAATACACTGTTTCAACAATCGTTTCTGCATTCGTCTGTATGCACAGACCTATCCGGCAGGCAAGGCCACCGCCAATCGCCAGAAACACTACCGCACCTTCCAGAAACAGCATTATCTTTTTATTTGTACTTCTATTCTGTATCCATGAAAAAATCACTTTGTGGAGCAAAAAATAAACTCCCACAACTGCTGCAAAAACTCCAAATACAAGGGCAACTGTGCCAATGCCAACTTTGGAATCTATCTCTTTTGTCCAGAATAATATTGTATAATTGGCTAACATTACACCTGTGATACAAGTGAAAACTGCCCATATCACATAACTCAACCATGTTTTCTTATACGCCATTCCGCTATCCTTCGTTCTAAATCTGTTCTAATGCCTGCTCTAAATCTGCAATAATATCATTTACATTCTCAATACCAACAGAAAGACGAATCAAATCAGGTGCAACACCTGCTTCCATCAACTGTTCATCATTCATCTGCCTGTGTGTGTGACTTGCAGGATGCAGTACACAGGTTCTGGCATCTGCCACATGTGTTACAATAGCTGCCAGTTTCAGTTTATCCATCACAGCAGCAGCTGCTTCTCGTCCGCCTTTTAAGCCAAACGAAATAACACCGCAAGTTCCCTTCGGCATATATTTCTGTGCCAGTTCATAATACTTGTTGCTCTTTAATCCTGGAAAATTTACCCATGCTACTTTTTCATGCTGTTCCAGAAATTCTGCAACTTTCTGTGCATTAAAACAATGTCTTTCCATTCGAAGCGGTAAAGTTTCCAGACCCACATTCAACAGGAATGCATTCTGTGGTGACTGAACAGAACCCAAATCACGCATCAACTGGCTGGTTGCTTTGGTAATATATGCTGCTTTGCCGAATTTCTCCGTATAAGTGATTCCATGATAGGATTCATCCGGTGTACAAAGTCCTGGAAACTTCTCTGGGTATTTTGTCCAGTCAAAGTTACCGGAATCTACGATACAACCACCAACTGTCATTGCATGTCCATCCATATATTTTGTTGTGGAATGTGTCACAATATCTGCTCCCCACTCAAAAGGATTGCAGTTAATCGGTGTTGCAAATGTATTATCAATAATAAGCGGTACCTGATGCTCATGTGCCAGTCTGGCAAATTTCTCAATATCAAGTACGACCAGTGCTGGATTTGCAATGGTTTCAGCAAACACACATTTTGTATTATCCTGAAAGGCTTTTCTCAGTTCTTCCTCAGAAGCATCCGGGTCTACTACGGTACATTCAATGCCCATCTTTTTCATGGTACAGGTCAGCAGATTAAAAGTGCCTCCATATATCGTAGAAGACATTACCACATGGTCGCCTGCCTCACAGATATTGAATACTGCATAATAGTTTGCTGCCTGACCGGATGAGGTAAGCATAGCTGCCACGCCGCCTTCCAGTTCACAAATCTTAGCTGCTACATACTCATTCGTTGGATTCTGCAATCTGGTATAAAAGAATCCGCTTTCTTCCAAGTCAAATAATCTTCCCATCTGTTCAGAGGTTTCATACTTAAATGTTGTACTCTGATAGATTGGCAGAACACGCGGTTCTCCATTTTGGGGTTTCCAACCAGACTGGATGCATATTGTTTCTTTTTCGTACTGCTGAGCCATCACATATCCTCCTTATGATTTGTAATGATATACTGCTTGCGCAGTTCTTCTACCATTTCCGTATATTTTTCTTTACATTCTTCGTATTGCCTTGCTTCAATCATTGCCAGACAAAATCGCAGATAATGCTCCCAAAGATACTGATACTTTGCCTCTGGTGCCGCTTCTTTTTCAATTCGCTTTACAATAGTAGGCGCAACATCATAATACTCCAAAACCATCTGCTCCCCATTTTCCTGATGCAGCAGATAATCATCCCGGTATCGCTTCATAGCTGTTAGTTCCGGGCAATTCTGCGGCTTATGAAGTGCCTTACATACCGCAGTCGTTACATAGCAGAGTTTCTGTTTAAATCCACCTTGAATGGATGCAAAGTCCGCATAAGAAATCGCATACTTTGGAAATGCCTCTTTCCATTCTGCACAGATAGTCTCTGCCATTTTGCAGGCATTGCTGTCCTTCTTCTGATACCCCTGACATTCTATGATTGCCGGAAGCACATAAGATACCACAAACAGGTTAATATTTAACTGTGTCTGTTCTTTCTTCACCCGCTTGGTTTGTTCTTCTACTAAAGACTGTGCCTTTTTTATCAAAGCCTCTGCAACTGCTTTTTCCGTTTCCTCGTCATTGCTTTCTTCCTGAAAAAGTCTGCGAAATTCCTTCCACAACTCCTCATTTTCTTCTAGGAAGGCAGAAAAAGAATCTGCATAGGTATCTCTGTTAAACTCTCTGACACGCTTCTCTCCCTGGTCAATCAGAGCTGCCACAGCCGCTAAATCAATCTTACTCATATTTATTCATCCCAATTATGATATACAGACTGAACATCATCATCATCCTCTAATAA
>CAYVUF010000103.1:0-7347 GCA_964454605.1 uncultured Bacteroides sp. | reverse complement strand
TTCCTGTATAACGGGCATGCCCCCCTGTAGCAGTTTTATCTGCCTTTCTCTTTCTCCTGCAATTGCCCTTGCAATGGCCTTAAAAGAGTTCAGGTTTTTCATTTCTGTTCTGGTGCCTAACCACTTCTCTCCGGCTTCTCTGACCGACAGATTCACATCTGCTCTCATAGAGCCTTCCTGTAATTTACAGTCCGACACACCCAGATACTGAATCATCAGACGTAATTTTTCCAGATAAGCAATCACTTCCTCGGCATTTCGCATATCCGGTTCCGATACAATTTCTATCAAAGGTACACCAGAACGGTTGTAATCGACTAAGGAATAGGCTTGTCCTTCCTCATGAATCAGCTTGCCTGCATCCTCTTCCATATGAATCTCATGAATGCCAATACGTTTCCTGCTGCCATCCCCGGTTTCTATTTCCACACTGCCATTTCGGCAAATTGGAAGATATAACTGGGAAATCTGGTAATTCTGCGGATTGTCCGGATAGAAATAATTTTTTCTGTCAAATTGACTGTACCGGGTAATCTGACAGTTGGTGGCAATCCCTACCGCTATGGCATATTCCAGAACCTTTTTATTAAATACCGGAAGTGACCCAGGCATTCCGGTACACACCGGACAGGTCTGTGTATTCGGAGCTGCCCCAAAGGCAGTGGAACATCCACAGAAAATTTTCGTTCTGGTAGCCAGTTCTACATGAACTTCCAGACCAATGACGGTTTCATATTCTTTTGCCATTCTAGTCCGCCTCCTTTTCTGTTCCTGTCCATTCTTTGCAGGCTTTCTCATAGGTATAAGCTGTCTGAATCAGCTTTTTCTCCTGAAAACAATTTCCCATCAACTGAATCCCTATGGGCAGACCTTTGCTGTCCAGTCCACCTGGCACACTGATAGCAGGCAGACCAGCTAAGTTTCCTGCTATGGTATAAATATCTCCTAAGTACATCTGCACCGGGTCGGTCAGACTTTCTCCCAACCGCGGAGCTGTGGTAGGCGCAACCGGTCCAAGAAGGATATCATATCTGTTAAACGCTTCCGCAAAAGCCTGCTGAATCATCGTCTTGACCTGCAAGGCTTTCCGATAATAAGCATCATAGCAGCCGGCGCTTAGGACAAAAGAACCCAGCATAATGCGCCTTTTTACCTCTTCTCCAAAACCTTCGCTGCGTGACTTTTTATACATATTATGAAGACCTGCATACTCTTCTGTGCGATAACCGTACTTGATGCCATCGAACCGTTCCAGATTTGAACTTGCCTGCGCTGCTGCAATCGTATAATATGCCGGAACTGCATAGTCAACCAGACTTAAGTCAAAATATTCTATCTCTGCCCCTTTTTTCTCCAATTTCTTTGCCGCCTGCAATACTGCCTGTTTTACTTCCTCGTTTAATCCCTCTTGCAAATAATCCTTCGGAATCCCTATTTTCATGCCCTTCACATCTTCGATTAAAGCACTGGTAAAATCCCCATCCTGGCTTTGGATGGAAGTAGAATCTTTCCTATCGTGGGAAGCAATGATTTCCAGAATTGCGGCACAATCTGTCACATCTTTTGCAAGGGGACCAATCTGGTCGAAGGAAGAGGCATAGGCAACCAGACCATAACGAGATACTCTTCCATAAGTTGGTTTCATCCCTACCACACCACAGAAAGATGCCGGCTGTCTGATCGAGCCACCGGTATCGGAGCCAAGTGCATAGAAACACTCCTTTGCTGCTACGGCTGCTGCTGAACCGCCCGAAGAGCCTCCTGGTACATGCTCTGTATTCCAAGGATTTCTGGTAACTCCATAGGCAGAGGTTTCTGTGGTAGAACCCATTGCAAATTCGTCCATATTGGTTTTTCCAAGAATAACTGCACCTGCCTTCTGTAACCGGCAGACTGCTTCTGCTGAAAAAGCAGGCACAAAATTAGCAAGCATTTTTGAGGCGCAGGTGGTTCGCATTCCCTTAGTACACAGATTATCTTTGATGGCAACCGGTACTCCGGCAAGCAGACTGGTTAATTCACCTGCTTCTATCCGGCTTTGTACCTCTTCTGCCTGCGTAAGTGCCGCCTCTTTATCCCAGGTTACATAACAGTGATAAGTATCTTCTTTCTCTTCTATCTGCGCAAGTACCTCTTTCGCTGCTTCAACTGCTGTGGTCTTCCCCGCTTGGATTGCTGTCCCAAGTTCTACCGCTGTCATATCCAGTAAACGCATCTGTTCATCTCCTTATTCAAACGCACGTGGAACCAGGAACATTCCATCTTTTTCTTCCGGTGCATTGGCAAGCAACTCTTCCCTTGTGTCAGAGTTTGTTGTCACATCTTCCCGCAGTACATTCTGCAATGGTAAAATATGTGTTGTAGGTTCCACATTTTCAGTATCCAGTTCTCCCAATTTGTCAATATATGCAAGCATTCTTTCCATATCCAGTTTTGCCTGCTCTTTCTCACTCTCCGAAAGTTCAAGTTTCGCCAAAATCTCCAGGTTTTCTATGATTTCATCGGTAATCCTGTTTGTCATTTCTCCTGCCATCTCTCTTCTATTGATTTCCTGTTACACCAAAAAGTCCCGGAATACATTCTCTGTACTCCGGGGCAGTTTCCTTCCTTTATTAGTAGGCTGAAAAACCACTCATAAGTTCTGCGCCTGCTTCAAACATAATCTCACCACCTGCTAAAAGAGTTTCTTCTATCTCTTCTTCTGTGGACAAAACATATCCTTCTGTTCCTTCTTCCTCTGCCTCAGCTTCGGCTGCATCTACCTCTTCTGCTTCTGCTTTCTGCACTTCAAATTCTTCTTCCAGTGCATTGCTTTCTTCTGCCTCTGTGTCTGTTTCCGCAGTTTCTGCACTGGATTCCACTGCTTCGGTTTCTGCCGCGCCACTGCCGCATGCTGTCATGGCTAATACCATAGTCGCCAATAAGGCTGCTGCTAAGGTTTTTTGTTTCATAAATTTTCTCCTCTTACATAAAATCGGGGTCCTCCCGCTTATGCAGGAAGACCCACTCATGTTATCACTGTATTATAATTTTGTCAAACGGTCTACCGCTTCTACTGTATTTTCATAACTTCCGAAAGCGGTCAGACGGAAATAGGTTTCTCCGCTTGGACCAAATCCAGAACCTGGTGTGCCCACTACATTCGCATTTTCAAGCAAATAATCGAAAAATTCCCAACTGCTCATACCATTTGGTGCTTTTAACCAGATGTAAGGAGCATTGACACCGCCAGAAACGGTATAACCTGCTGATTTCAAGCCATCTAAAATGTATTTTGCATTTTTCATGTAATAAGCAACTAACTCTTTGGTTTCCTTTTTACCAGCCTCACTGTAAACAGCTTCTCCGGCCCGCTGAATAATATAAGGTGCTCCATTGTACTTGGTGCCATGTCTTCTTGCCCATAGTGCATGCAAAGCAGTATCACCAACCTTCAATTCCTTCGGAATCACTGTAAATCCCAAACGAACTCCTGTAAATCCGGCATTCTTAGAGAAAGAACGAAGTTCAATCGCACAAGTTCTTGCACCTTCACACTCGTAAATAGTGTGCGGAACATCTGCTTCTGAAATATAGGCTTCATACGCGGCATCATAAATAATAATAGAACCATTTTTGTTCGCATAATCAACCCATTCCTGAAGCTGAGCTTTGGTAATGGTAGAACCGGTTGGATTGTTCGGGAAACACAGATAAATCAAATCCGGCACTTCCTTCGGTAATTCCGGTGCAAAATTATTCTCAGCCGTACAAGGCATATAAATCACATCGCTCCAGTTTCCTGTTGCTGCATCATAAGTGCCTGCTCTGCCTGCCATAACATTTGTGTCTACATAAACCGGATATACCGGGTCACAGACCGCAATCTTATTATCCACACTGAAAATTTCCTGAATATTGCCAGAATCACATTTTGCACCATCTGATACAAAGATTTCATCTGCTTCAATCTGGCATCCTCTTGCCTTATAATCACTTTCTGCAATCGCACTGCGCAAAAACTCATATCCTAAATCCGGTGCATAACCACGAAATGTTTTCGCATCTGCCATTTCGTCCACTGCACTATGAAGAGCACTGATAACAGCCGGAGATAATGGCTGTGTCACATCACCAATACCAAGTCGGATAATTTTCTTCTCCGGATTTGCTGCTGCATACGCATTCACCTTTTTACCAATTGTAGAAAAAAGATAACTACCAGGTAATTTCAGATAATTGTCATTTACTTTAACCATTTTAGCCTCCATAAAATATCGTTAATACTCACCTTCGAATACAGTTGTGGCTGGTCCGGTCATATAAACCAGATTCGCTTCTCTGTCCCATGTGATATTGATTTCACCACCTAATAGTTTAACAGTAACTGTGGCATCCGTCAAACCATTTAATACACAAGCCACCACAGTTGCACAACATCCAGTTCCACAGGCAAGGGTTTCCCCGGTGCCTCTTTCCCACACACGCATCTGTACATTCTGCCGGTCAATAACCTTTACAAACTCTGTATTGGTTCTCTTCGGGAAGCAGGAATGTTTCTCGAAATACGGGCCAATCTGTTCCAGTTCCAGATGTTCTGTATCATCAACAAAAATCACTGCATGCGGATTTCCCATTGACACACATGTCATTTTATATTCTTTTCCCAGAACCTCAATAGGCTCATGAACAACCTGTTTCTTCTGCCCCTCTGTTATCACCGGAATTTCTTCCGGACACAAAATCGGTGCTCCCATATTTACTTTTACCATATCCACTTTGCCATCTTTTAAGAAAAGTTCCAGATATTTTATCTGTCCACAACTAATGACACTGATACTTGTTTGGTCTGTCAGTCCCTTATCGTATACATACTTTGCTACACACCGGATTCCATTGCCGCACATTTCTGCCCGGCTTCCATCCGCATTGTACATTTCCATCTCAAAATCAGCTTCTGTGGACGGATTGATAAAAATAGCACCATCTCCACCGATTCCAAAATGTCTGTCACTGATTCTCCGTACCAGTTCTGGTTTCTCCTCCTGTGCTATTTTCTCCACAAAACCATTGATGTAAATATAATCATTTCCACAACCATGCATCTTCGTAAATTTCATATGAAACCTCATTTCTGAGCAACTTATTGTGAAGCAGTAACGGGACTTTCGTCTGTAAAATCTATCCCCTTTGGATTTTACTTTTTCCATCTGCCTCAGCGCTATTTGCTCTGCTCCTAAACAAATGTCGGCTTGCCGCAAAGCAGCATCAAACAAAAAATATTGGCAGAGTCAATACGGTCAATCTACGTATCCTCTGCCAATATTATATGAAAAAAGCGGGTACTTTAAAAGCTAAGTAAATGCATATCACTGTGCAAATAGTGCTCTCGTGTCTGTATACTGGTTATCCAATATTTTTCATCCATTTCCGTTTTCTGAATACAAACCAGGAAATCAGAAGGCGGATACCTTCTTCCAGTGAAAGCATGAAATATAAATCATATTCTGGACTTTGACTGCAGAAATCCGATGAAAAAACAGGGAATGGTATATTCCCGCTGTCCATAACATAAACTTGTAAAAATGATTTTTATGGGGATATTTTATGAGTTCCAAAACCAAAATTGTTGTGCTTCATGTAAAAGAATTGATATATACCGGAATCTTTGCTGTACTCGGTATTCTTTTTATCATTCTGCTAATCATTATGTTTCTGCCGAAAGACGAAAAAGAATCCGCTGTTTCCACCATCACACAGACAGCAACAAACACTTATGTTCCCGGCGTATACACTACTTCTTTGATTCTGAATGACAATGTGGTAGAAATAGAAGTAACCGTTGATGAAGAAAACATCAATTCCATCCGTCTTGTAAATCTGGATGAAGCAGTCACAACGATGTATCCTCTGATTCAACCCTCTTTTGAAGACCTTGCCAACCAGATTGTTGAGAACCAGAGCTTAGAAGGCATTACATACTCTGATGACAGCAAGTATACATCTATGATTCTGCTCAATGCGATTACTGCCTCTTTAGAAAAGGCAATCGATGCGGAAACCTCAGAAACAACAGATACGATTACCGAATGAAGGCTTTTGTCAAATGTATAACGGACATAAGAATTTTCTGCTGTTTCTTATGTCCGTTTATCATAGAAAGTGTTTCACGCTCTGCTTTCAAAGTTGTTTCCTTCCAGATTCCTACAACTCTTCTACCTGTTTTAACCACAATTCACCACAGGCATCCGATGGCATCCGTAAATCTCCTCTGGGGGAAACTGCTACACTGCCTACCTTCGGTCCATCCGGCAGACAGGACCGTTTGAACTGTTGGCTGAAAAATCTCCGGTAAAAAGTCTTCAGCCACTTTACTATAACTTCATCCGCATATTGTCCTGCAAATGCAAGCCTTGCAATGCGGTATATTTTCGTCGGTTCAAATCCAAAACGCAGCATGTAATATAGGAAAAAGTCATGCAATTCATAAGGACCTACCAAATCTTCTGTCTTCTGGGAAATCACTCCATCCACAGGAGGCAGTAATTCTGGACTGACAGGTGTGTCAAGTATATCCAGTAATATTTTTGTCAACACCTCATTTTCACAGGTATCCGCATAATACTGTACCAGATGGCGCACCAACGTTTTCGGAACTCCTACATTAACCCCATACATAGACATATGGTCGCCATTGTAAGTCGCCCATCCAAGTGCTAATTCTGACATATCCCCAGTTCCGATCACCATACCACCTGTCTTGTTGGCAATGTCCATCAAAACCTGGGTACGTTCCCTTGCCTGTCCATTTTCATAGGTTACATCATGGTTTCCCATATCCTGTCCAATATCCCGGAAATGAACGGTAACAGCTTCTCGGATATCTACCTCTTTCAGGGTTGTACCAAGAATTTCGGCTAAATCACAAGCATTTTGGTAAGTTCTGTCGGTAGTTCCAAAACATGGCATAGTCACTGCCGTAATCTTTTTTCTGTCCAGTCCAAGCATATCAAAAGCTCGCACTGTCACAAGCAATGCCAGTGTGGAATCCAGGCCACCGGAAATGCCAAGAACTGCTGACTGACATCCGGTATGTTCATATCTCTTTTTCAAACCATAGGACTGAATCGATAAAATTTCATCGCATCGCTTATTCCGTTCTTCTCTACTTGCCGGAACAAAGGGTGTGGTCTGAAAACTTCTCTCCAATACGGTATCTGTTTCTTCCAAATGAAAGGGGATAACCTGATAATTTTCCTGTCCTTTGGTCTGATAAGTGGTCATCCTGCGCCTTTCATGCGCCAGTCTGCGAACATCCAGGTCTGCATAAACACTTTCGCCTGCAAAACGCTTTGCCTGCGCCAGTAT
>CAYVUF010000102.1:0-7363 GCA_964454605.1 uncultured Bacteroides sp. | reverse complement strand
TCTCAATGGAGATACTCAGGTGAAAATGTTCCCAGCCTTCGCCCCAGTCAGAAGGAACACAGTCCTTAATTCTTTCCGGACGTTTAGTTGTCGTGACGAAAATACAGTCTTTTCGGCGGCGGATAAAATCCCAGCAACCCTGACGCCATTCATCGGCTTCTTCAATAAAGAAGTCCGAAGAAAAACATAGTTTGACAAGGGAACCGTAGGGGCAGTCTTTGTCTTTGAGTTCATAGGTTGTTTTCCCCTTTGTGATAATGGTGGTATCTCTGCCATAACGTCTATCCATTTTATAAACGAAGCAATTTTTACAACCAGGACTTACTTTTTTACAGCCATGCCAAGGATTCCATGCAAGGGCTTTGTTGATTTCATTATTCTGCATATTTTATTCCTCTGTTATTTTCTCAAGTGTTGGTAGTGTTTTATCAAGCAGAGAAATCAATTGGTCAAATTCGGTTTCGCCAATAGATGATTCCAATGCTTTCAGGTAATCTGTTTGTTTTTTGTTATATTTGTCTGTCAACGCAAGTGCTCGCTCGGTAGGCATTACATAAAAGCTGCGCCTGTCTTTGGGAGAAGCCTTCTTGTAGATATAACCTTTATTAAAAAGAACCTGAATGTGAGCCGCAATCATTGGTTTGGATACCCCTAGCAGCTCAGCAATTATAAGTGGGGTATACTGGCCGTCCCGCTGTGTGATAATGTTTAATACAGCCATTTCACTGGGGCGGATGGGCAGTTCTTTTTTTAATTCCATATAATCTCTTGAAAACTTCGAGAAGACGATATTTGCGTGCATATATTTATCCATATCAATCCCCATTTCTGAACGACTTGTCGCGAAGAGGCAGTGTGAATCGTAAATGCTCCTTATATAACAGCGATTTAATTCACCTGCATTAACTATTTTAATTCACCTGCATTAACTTGTCAATCCTATCTGAAAAAAGAGAATATTTTGCAGTTAGTTTGGCATATACATAGAAGTAATCCAGGAAAAAGTTGATTTTTTTCAACGAGAAAAAATAACCTTTTCAATGGTATTTTCAATTCGTTACAAATATGCTATAACTAATTTATGGGAATGGCATTCAGAAAGGGGAAGGTATGTTTCAAAAATATTTTTCATCAATAAAAGAAATGCAGACACAGCTATTTTATGTATTGGCAGTTGCGGCATGTGCTGCAAGCGCATTTGGTTTTCTGCTAAATTTTGCGCTTCATGGAAACACATTGCCAGCATGGGTGTGCTTGTTCTGCGGCGTTATTATTTTTGCATTTAGTATAGGCGGTTTGTTTGCGAGCAAAAAGGAATGGGCAACTATTGGCATTCTCATTACCGTTGTATGGATTGAGTTCCCTTTTTTATATAGTGTATATGGAAATGTTATCTTGATATACTTTGTGCTCAGTATATTGGGTATCGCAATGTTTTTTCCGAGAGAATTTAGTATTCCGTTTTCGGTCGCATCTATAATATGGGATGTCATTGTCATTATAGTAACACCTTTTATTCCGATAGATATGCCAGAAATAGAAGGGCTGCCTTTGATTATTTTTAATGTATGTTCCTATCTTATTGTTGGAATAACAACCTTTGTACTGCTTAATGTTCTTATTCTAAACTATGAGAGAAAGAAGGAGGAGCTTTATAAGACAAATACGCAGTTAGATTATCTGGCAAATCATGATCCTTTGACTCAGATATATAATAGAGGTTATCTGATGCGGGAAATTGACAAAAGAATGCAGAGGGACAATGCTTGCTTTATTGCCATTATAATGGACATAGATAATTTCAAAATGCTTAATGACACCTATGGGCATAGCTTTGGGGATAAGGTGTTGGCTGTTTTTGCACAAATCATGGAAGATGAGGTGGGCGAGGATGGTTTCGTAGCGAGATTTGGTGGAGAGGAATTCATGATTATTTGTGACCATAATAACCGCGAAGCGGCGCTTCAGATGCTTCATAAAATTGCACAACGCCTTGAAGAATATCATCAGGAGAAATATCAGATATCTGTTACATTTAGTGGAGGTTTGGAATTATATTGCAGCCAAAAGAAAACAGATGAGTTGATTATCAATGCGGATAAGAAGTTATACGAAGCAAAACGCAAAGGCAAAAATCAGATTGTTTGGGAATAAAGATAACCCCTTAGAAAAGGATGTACGTGAAGAAAAGGGAATGACTTTTGATTAAAAAAAGTATAAATTATGGCAAATCACTTAGTTTACTATGGTGTAAATTGAGTGATTTTTCTTTCCCAACCATAAGACATACCGTAAAATAAAAATACTTATTATCTTGTGAATAATATCGCGATAGTATTCTAATATTCAAGAAAATTCCCCTTATTTAACAAAACAGAAACATTTCTTTAAAACCTTGCAAACATTCGGACACTACAATAAAGACACAAGTTGAGCAAAGGAGAGAACGGAAATGACAAATTTTGTAGAAAAAAATGAAAAAATTGCAGAGGCGGTTGTAAGCGGTTATAAAAAAATCGAAAATGGTGTGGTAAGCGGTTACAAAAAAATCGAAGATAGTGTAGTAGGTGAATACAAAAAGATGGAAAAAGGGGCAGTAGACGGTTTTGCAAAAGTAACGGACAAATGTGTAGAAAAACTTTTTGCAAAAGAAGGAGAAAGTGTTGAAGCAGCAAGAAAAAGATTGTCTGACAGAATCTCATAAGAAATGGGGAAAACAAAAAAGCCAGTGGCAGTAAACCAAATCGTAAATGAAAAAAGAGAAAAGAAAAATTCGAAAACAGGAGAAAAAATAATGAATAGAAATGATGAAGAATTTTTAGTACAGAAAATCCGCACACAGTATACGGAGAAGGAAAATACCAAACTGGATGAATTGAAAAGACTGGATGCGCAGGTGAAACGTCCTGCTAATATATTTGCCTATACTTTCGGCAGCGTAGGTGCGCTTGTTATGGGAAGTGGTATGAGCCTTGTCATGACAGACATTGGAACTGTGTTTGGCATGGAAGACACAATGATACCGGGAATTGCTATCGGAGTAGCAGGTATGATGATGGCAATTGTGAACTACCCGATTTATAAGAGTATTCTCTCTTCCCGCAGAAAGAAATATGCAGATGAGATTATGAATCTGAGTGACAAAATTATGAGCAGAAAATAGCATAAAATGAAAAACAGAAACAAAACTTTAACATTTCTATGTTAAAATAAACTTTATGAGTGATAAGTTGCTCAGAAAGGGAGAGTTTCATGTTTAAGATATTGGTAGTAGAAGATGATAAGGAATTAAATAAAACGGTATGCTCTTTTTTGAATCATAGCGGTTATGAGGCAGCAGGATGTCTGAACGCATCTGCTGCCTATGATGCGTTAGAGGGAAATTTGTATGACCTTATTATATCAGATATTATGATGCCGGAAATCGATGGTTTTGAGTTTGCGCAAAGCGTGCGGGCACTGAACGAAAATATTCCGATTCTGTTTATGACAGCTCGTGATGACATGGCTTCGAAACAGAAAGGATTCCGCATCGGTGTGGATGATTATATGGTAAAGCCGATAGATTTGGATGAGTTATTCCTGCGCATCGGCGCATTGCTTCGCCGGGCCAAAATTGCAGCAAACCGAAAATTGGAGATTGGCAGTTTTGTGATGGATGCAGATGAACATACCGCATATCTGGGAGAAGATGAAATTGCCATGACAAACCGGGAATTCAGTATTCTTTACAAACTTTTGTCCTACCCCAAGAAGACCTTTACCAGAACACAGCTTATGGATGAGTTCTGGGATGCAGATACCGAAACAGCACCCAGGGCAGTAGACGTTTATATGACAAAACTGCGGGGAAAACTGGCGGAATGTAAAGATTTTGAGATTGTAACAGTTCATGGTCTGGGGTATAAGGTGGTATTAAAGTGAAAAGAAAGTTATGGTATCGAATCATTCGTAGTTTTTATCAGTACCTGATGTTTTTTTTGATGATTGCTTTTGTGGTTAGCTGTTCCATGATATTGTTTCTTTCGGCTTTGTCAGAAACACTGCAGTTTGAATTGACAGAAGCAAATTTGAATGTGGCTGCCAAGCTGACATTTGCCAATGTTGTTTTGCTGAGTATCCTGTTTCTATTCATAGATACGCTGCGGAGAAAGTTTACCACTGAAAAAGCAGCAAAACAGATAGCGGAGGCTGCAAGAAGAGTAGTGCAGGGAGATTTTCGTGTACGGATAGCGCGTGGGAATCGGTTGGGAACGGACGAAACATTTAATGAAATCATTGATTGTTTTAACAAGATGGCAGAAGAACTGGAAGGGGTGGAAACCCTTCGTACCGATTTTATTGCCAATGTGTCCCATGAGATGAAAACACCTCTTGCGATTATGCAGAATTATGGTACACTTTTGCAGACTCCGGGCTTAGAAGAAACCCAGCGGATAGAATATGCCAAAGGTGTGACGGATGGCAGCAGACGGCTGGCCGATATGATGACGAATATTTTGAAATTAAATCGTCTGGAAAAGCAGCAGATATATCCCAAAACCGAAGACTATGATTTGGGAGAGCAGTTATGCGAATGTTTTCTGAATTATGAAATGGTATGGGAGCGCAAACAGATAGAAATTGATACTATGATTGCGGAAGATGTGAAAGTGAGTACAGATAAAGAGTTGTTAACATTAGTCTGGAACAATCTTTTTTCGAATGCGTTTAAATTCACACCGGAAGGCGGCAAAGTAATGGTGACTCTTGAAGTTGACGAGCGGGATGCGATAGTGAAAGTGGCGGATACAGGATGTGGAATGTCGCCAGAAACAGGTGCTCATATTTTTGAAAAATTTTATCAGGGAGATACTTCTCATCAGACCCAGGGCAATGGATTAGGACTTGCACTGGTCAAAAGAGTGGTAGACATTTTACAGGGAGAAATTTCTGTCGAAAGCAAAATAGGTGAAGGCAGTACCTTTACAGTGAAATTCAGAAGAAACTAATGGATAAGTGGATTGGAAATGAGGAATCATGTGGAAAAGTGGAAGAACTTATGTAAAAAAATAATATTTCTGCCTTTATGGCTGATTGCACTTTGTATCTTAATCAGCGGACTTTTACTCGTGTGGGTCTTTGTAGGAGGAAAACAGGAACATCCAGTGGCTTATGCTATTTACGTGTTTTCTTTTTATACCCTGACCGTTCTGTGTACAGCCTGTTACACAACGATACCCGCCTGTTATAGAAAGATTCGTGGCGGGTTATATGGAAATCGGTATGCGAATCGTTATCTGACCGATGTTGCTTATAAAACCCATGTTAATCTGCATACTTCGCTGGGAATAAATTTGCTGTATATAACGGTCAATGCAATTTCGGCTGTCATATACCGCACGCATTGGTTTGCAATATTTGCTATTTACTATGGGATTCTGGCAGTCATGCGTTTTCTGCTGCTTCGTTATGTGGGAAAGAAGCAGATAGGAGAAAGCCGGCTTGGAGAACTGAAGCGTGCACGCACCTGTGCATATCTGCTAATGACCGTTAATATTACCCTGTCTGGTGTTGTGCTGATGATGTCTTACTATGACAGAGGATTTGAATATCAGGGTTATTTGATTTATGTGATGGCAGTGTATACTTTTTATGTTACTGCAACCGCCATAAAAGACGTGATAAAATATAGAAAATATCGTAGTCCGATTATGTCAGTTTCTAAAATTATTAAGCTGGCTGCCGCTTTGTTTTCCATGCTTTTTCTAGAAACGGCTATGTTTGCACAGTTTGGGCAGGAGACACCAGAGCAGACGAAACGAATTATGATTATGGCAACTGGTGCAGGCATTTGTGTTATTGTTGTCAGTATGTCGGTGTTTGTCATTGTCCGTTCCACCAGGGAAATCAAAGAGTACAGTAAAAATCAAGAATAAATGTGAAGGAAATAAAAGTGATAGGAAGGAGCAGAGCAGTTTATGCAGACTCAGAATGAAAAAGATGGTTTCCATTATACTTATTCTGCCGCAGAGCAGGATGAAGTAAAAAAAATACGTGAAAAATACCAACCTCGTGAAGAAACAAAGATGGATAAACTACGCAGATTAGATGAAGGGGTAACCAAAAAGCCAACCAGGGTTTCTATCATCATAGGTGTCTTAGGAGCACTCATTATGGGAACCGGAATGAGCATTACGATGACCGATTTTGGAAGTTGGATAGGGATGACAGGAACAGTTGGTATGGCAGTAGGGATTGTGATTGGTATTGTGGGGATTGTCCTTGTATGTCTGGCTTATCCAGTTTATAATCATCTTATCCGGAAAGAACGAGAGAAAATTGCGCCGGAAATTTTGAAACTGACAGAAGAATTGATGCGTTAGTTTTCGCCAACGGGTTTTATTTTGTATGGGAGAATACAGAACGAGAAAAGAGAAGGCAAAGAGAGATTACAGAACGTGATAAAGAATATTACTACAAGGATAGAAAAGTAGAATAGTATAACAGTGCAATAGTATAATAGTGTAATAGCATAAATATAGTCTGATAACATAAAATGGACCCGGAAAAATTTCCGAGTCCGTTTTTTGTGAAAAACTTATTTAGCCTGTTCCAGAGCAAGTGTTACAGTTGTGATATCACATACCTCTGTTGGTCCGTAATACTGGATAGCACCTGGATATTTGAAGCAGGTTTCAACTGCCCATTCGTCACGATGTGCTTCGAAGTATTTGAATGGTGCACCTTCCAGTTCTACAAGAGCTTTCTTGATAACCGGTTTGTCTTCACCATGTCTTCTTTCAATATTCATCATCTTTGTAATTGGCATACCGCCAGCAACCCATTCATTTGCCGGAGCAGACAGGTTGGAAACTTTGGATAAGTATCCGTTGTAACCATACTGAATCAGCATAAATGCGTTGTATCCTAAAGAATAGCAGTAATCTGAGTCAAAGTTGGAAGGGAATGCACATCTTCCTTCATAACCTAAGAAGTGATGAAGTGCGCTGAATTTGCCCTTATAAGTTCCGGCTGCTTTTCTGGCTGCTAATTTATCAGCTACAAGAGCAGAGAACAATTTTTCGGATTCAATCAGAGAAACCTGTACGTTTCCATGAGGATCTCTTTCTAAGAATAACTGCTGCTGAATAGTCTGTGGAAGAATTGCAAATACTTCCATGGATTCTTTTGTTAAACCTTTTTCGATGAAAGCATATTTCTCATCCCATGTAGGAAGTGCGTTGAAAGCATCTGCTTTGCTGCCAGCAAGGAGTTCGTTGATTTCCTGAATCAATGCAGAGAATTCCGGAACGAATTCAACAACACCTTCTGGAATGATAGCAACACCGAAGTTCATGCCTTTTGCAGCTCTCTTTTCCAC
>CAYVUF010000101.1:0-7366 GCA_964454605.1 uncultured Bacteroides sp. | reverse complement strand
AGTTAAGATAGCATGGAACAAAAGGAGAAACGTATGTTTTCATTTGAAGATTATAAAGAAATTATCAGAATTATACAGTCCACCGGAAGGCATGCTAACTATGCAGATGCCCTGCATAAGGACAAGTTTATTATTATGAGGCATGATGTGGAATACAGTGTGGAGCGTGCCTATGAGCTTGCCAGAGTGGAGCAGAGCATGGATTTTGTATCTACATTTTTCTTCCAGTGGACCAATAATTCCTACAATATTTTATCCAGAAAAAATCTGGATATGATTCGGGACATGCATGAAAGAGGACAGCATATCGGACTGCATTTTGCGTTAAATGGCATGACCGATATGGCAGAGATTCGTAAAAGAATAAAAAAGGAAATTGATATTTTAAGCGAAATGTTTGGTTTCCAGATTACGGAATTTTCAATTCACAGACCTTCGAAGGATGTGCTTCGTGAGAATATTAAACTGGATGGTATACTTAATGCTTATCAGGATGAGTTCTTTACTTTTGCAGAACAGGTGACAGAGGAAACTCCAGTAAAAGTTAAATATATGTCGGATGCCAATCACATCTGGAGATATGGTTATCCGGATGAAGCCAATATAACGGGATATGACAAGGTGCAGATTCTGACCCATCCTTTTGCATGGTGCAAAGAAGGATATAATAATTTTAATAATTATCGTTCTTTGGTACAGGAAAAATATGTGGAACTTATCAATTCCATCGACCAGGAATGCAAAGATTTTGGAGAATACAGAGATTATTTTATTGAAAAATATCAGAGATAATGATATTTGCATCGCATCTTCGAACAAGTTGCTCAGAAATGGAGATTAAAATATGTGCGGTATCTGCGGATATGTCAGTAAAAAGAATATTACACTGGAACAATTAAAAGCAATGAACGATACCATGTATCATAGAGGACCGGATGATAGTGGAGAAGAAATTTATGATATGCCGCAGGGGTATCAGCTTGGTCTGGCACAAAGAAGGCTGTCGATTCTGGATTTGTCGCATCTGGGACATCAACCGATGCACTCTGAAAATAGGAGAGTTTCCGTTGTCTATAATGGGGAAATATACAATTTTCAGGAATTGAAAGAAGAATTGTCCGATTATACTTTTGTATCAAATTGTGATACAGAGGTTATTATTGCGGCTTATCTGAAATGGGGAATTGAATGTGTAAGTCGTTTCAATGGAATGTTTGCGATTGCACTTTATGACCGCGATACGCAGGAGATGTATCTGGTTCGTGACCGGATTGGTAAGAAACCTTTGTATTATTGGAAAGAAGAAGAGGGTATTGTTTTTGCATCGGAATTAAAACCGATTATGAAATGTCCAGGATTTCAGAAGGAAATACGCCAGGAAGTATTGTCACGCTACCTTTTTCAGCAGTATATTAATGCACCGGACAGTATTTTCCAGAATGTTTACAAGGTAGAACCGGGTGGAATTGTTTGTTTCCAGTTGGGCACCATCAAGACATGGAAGTATTGGGACATTAAAGAAGTATATCAGAAACAGAGCAGAAATCCGGTCAGTAGTTATGAAGAGGCAAAAGAAAACCTGAAAGAACTGCTGAAAAAATCAGTGCAGGAAAGAATGATTGCAGATGTGCCTCTCGGTTCCTTTTTAAGTGGCGGTTATGATTCTTCCTTAGTAACAGCCATTGCACAGGAACATTCAGACACTCCGGTCAAAACCTTTTCGATTGGTTTTCAGGAGAAGAAATACAATGAGGCATGTTATGCCAAGGCTGTGGCAGATTATCTTGGTACCAATCATACGGAAATGTATATTGACGAACAGGCAATGTTCGATTTAGTAGACAGTATTCCTCAATATTACGATGAACCGTTTGCAGATAGTTCGCAGATTGCAACCATGTTAGTATCACAGCTTGCCAAAGAGCAGGTGACGGTTGCCTTATCCGGTGATGGCGGAGATGAATTTTTCTGCGGTTATAATATTTATGAAAATGTGAAACAGGCACAGCAATTGGACAAATTAGGGGCAATGGTACATGGTATCTGTAACCTTCCAGGTATGAAACAGATAAAAATGGAAGAAAAACTGCCCTTTAAGGTACGCGTGATTACTGGAAACAGGGAGAAAGAAAGCAAAACCCAGTTTGGCGCAGGTAATTATATTGTGAAGGCAAAAGCTATGGTAAAAGCCTGTGAGAATCCGTTGCCTATCCATTATCTGACGGAAAGCAATTATCAGGTGAAAAACTGGCAGATTCGAAGAATGTTAGTAGATATGGATACTTATCTGCCAGGAGATATTTTATGTAAGGTAGACAGAGCATCTATGAAATACTCTTTGGAATCCCGTTGTCCGATTCTGGACAAGAATGTTATGGAGTATTCCTATCGGATTCCACATCATTTTAAGTATGCAAATGGGGACAAAAAACATATCTTGAAGGATATTGCGTATGATTATATTCCGAAAGAATTCTTGGAAAGACCGAAAGTAGGTTTTGGAGTGCCCCTGGATAAGTGGCTTCGTGGGCCATTAAAGGAACAATTATTAGATTACAGTAGTTATGATTACTTGAAAAAGCAGGATGTCTTTGATGCAGCCTATACTTCTGAAATGATTCAGCAGTATATTAAGACAGGGGATGCAGGTCCGGCAACCGGAGCGAATTATTCCAAGTTATCATGGTCCTTTTTTGTTTTTCAACAGTGGTATCAATATTATTGTGAGAAAAAGTAAAAAAGCAGAAAAATGCGATATAAATCAAAACATGATTTAATTTGTGAGCCTTAAAGACGGCTGAAAGTGTAGTATTGTCAGAAAATTCTACGGTCATGAGGATAAAGATGCAGAAAAATGAATTAAAAAGGGAAGCGAAAAAAGGAAATGCAAGAAAACTTGCATTCTATATTGGCTCGTTGAGCAAAGGCGGAGCAGAACGTGTCTTTGTAAATCTGGCAGAATATTTTGCAGACCAAGGCTATGAAGTAGTTATGGTTACGCAATATCAGAAGAAAGAGGAATATCAGCTTGCAGATGGTATTCGCCGGATTTTGTCTGACATTACCGAAGAGGAAATTTCAGGGAGCCGTATCCTGAATTTTTATCGCAGATTTAGAAAGCTGCACAATATATGGAAAATGGAGAAGCCGGATGCGGTTCTTTCCTGCGTAGGGAAAAACAATTTTATGACAATCGTAACCACTATGTTTACAGGCACGAAACCAGTTGTTTCCGTCGTGGGAGAAGCGAAGGAAGAATATCCAGGAAGAGGGATGCGCACACTGGCAAATCTTTTATTCCCTTTAGCAACGGGTGTTATTTTACAAACAGAACGTTCGAAAAACTTTTTTTTAAAAAGAGTACAAAAAACGGCTGTTATTTTACCCAATTCCCTGAATCCTTTCTTTATCAGACCAAGATATGAAGGCGAGCGGGAAAACAGAATTGTTACAGTGGGCAGAATGGATGCCAATAAGAATCAGGAAATGATGATTCGTGCTTTTGCAAGTCTGGCGGAGAAATATCCGTCTTATTCTTTGACGATTTATGGAGATGGAGAGCTTCGGCAGTATCTGCAGAATTTAATAGAAGAATTGCAGATGAAGGAACGGATTTTTATGCCAGGTGTGATTCAGAATGTGGCAGAACAGATAGAGAAAGCATCGTTATTTCTGTTGACTTCTTATTCGGAAGGGGTATCGAATGCGTTGATAGAAGCCATGGCACTGGGATTGCCTGTGATTGCAACCGATGTACCCAGTGGTGGGACGGTGGAACTGATACAGCATATGGAAAATGGCTGGGTGATTCCCACAGGGGACCAGATAGCTTTAGAAGAAGCTATGGACAGACTGCTGTCGGATAAAGAACTTGCCAGAAAACTGGGACGGAATGCAGGACAACTGCAGCAAAAGCTGGCACCAGAAAAGGTGAATGAGCAGTGGAAGGCATATTTTGAAAGCATTGTCTGGAACAAGTAATGTGACATTGCTGGACAGACAATATTTAGGATAAGAAAGAAATGGTTATTGAAATGAATCGAAAGCAATGGATAAAAAGTATTATTTTTATAGGTTTGTTTCTGGGAATGTTGATTCCGGTTTGCTATATTGTCCGTACAAATGGGGACGTGAAGGACAGATTTTCAGGCTTTTACGCCGAAAAAGATAATACACTGGATATTGTGATGATTGGTTCTAGTCCGGTTTTTCCATATTATTCGGCACCGAAACTCTGGGGAGAAACAGGAATAGCAGCCTATCCGCTTTCCTCTAATATGCAAAGACCAGTGGCAATGAAATATCTGGTCAGAGAAGCGGAAAAAACACAGTCGCCTCAGCTTTATATTTTTGAGATGCGTATGTTTACCATAGAAGATGAAGGACTGCGTGAGAATATGGCATATACCCGCGGTGTGACAGACAATATGAAGTATTCCTGGAATCGAGTGGAAACGATTCAGGCAATGGTGCAGGATGAGGATAAACTTTCCTATTACATTGATTTATTCAAATATCACACCAATTGGAAAATGTTTGCATTTCCTTCTGAGTGGGCAAATTACCGCTATCATAAGGAAAATCCTTTGAAAGGATTCTATGTAAAAGATGAAGTAGGACCGCAACCAGCACCAGAGTGCGGTGGAGCAGAAGGACAGATGCCGATACCGGATGAGCAGGAAGCCTATTTGCTTGATTTGTTAGAATATTTGCAGGAAAATAAAGAAGATGCCCTGTTTCTGGTTTCACCATATGGAGAATCTCTGGAAGAGCAGCAGATGTTTAACTATATGGAAGAAATTGTAGAGGCTTATGGTTATCATTTCTTAAATATGAACAATTATTATGATGAAATCGGGATTGTTTTCGAAGAAGATTTTGCAGACTACGGGAGTCATACAAATGCAGTTGGGGCTGAGAAATGTACCGAATTTTTGAAGACATATCTGTTGGAGAACTATTCTTTTGCGGATAAAAGAGGGCAGGAAGAATATGCTTCATGGGATGAGGCATATCAGTTGTGGCTGAGTGATATGGAAACAGCAAGAGTTACGATTGCAGAACGGATTGAAAAAGAAGAGTATGCGCCGCGTGAAGAGCAGTAAAAAGAAATGAGGTTTAGTATGTGTGGAATTGCGGGATTTTGCAATGCAGACTTTGATTGGTTAAGCAATATCAAACGGATGAATGAAAAGATGTATCATAGAGGACCGGATGCTTCCGGTATCTGGGCATCGGAAGATAAAAAAGTGGTATTTGGGCATCGCAGGTTGTCCATTGTGGATTTAACACCGGGCGGTACACAGCCAATGGAATCACATAACAAACGTTATGTGATTGCTTACAATGGAGAAGTGTACAATTATAAGGAAATAAGAGATAAGCTGATAAGAGAAGAAAAGGTAACTGCTTTTAAGGGGACATCTGATACAGAGGTTCTTTTAGAAGCAGTTTCTGCGTATGGTCTGGATGAAACCTTGAAAATGAGTAAGGGAATGTTCGCAATAGCACTGTATGACAAAAAAGAACATGTGTTATACCTAACTAGGGACAGGGTTGGCGAGAAACCTCTTTATTACGGATTTCTTAATAAAAAAACACTTGTTTTTGCATCGGATTTGAATTCCATTAAAGCCTTGGAAGGATTTCAAAACCCCATAAACAGAGGGGTTCTGGAAAGTTATTTCCGGTATGGATATATTCCGGCACCTTACTCGGTTTATGAGGATATCTGGAAGCTGGAACCAGGGAAAATATTGGAAATTAAATCTCCATTTAATATCAATAATGTAAAAAGCAGAACATACTGGTCCATGAAAGAAGCTGCTCTTTATGGACAAACTCATTTGTTTCCAGGAACAGAAGAGGAAGCGGCACTTGAATTGGAAAAGCGTTTGAAAGATGCCATTAAGGGACAGATGGCTGCAGATGTTCCGGTAGGTGCTTTTCTGTCGGCGGGCATTGATAGTTCTACCATTGTTTCTCTTATGCAGTCCTTAAGTGATAGGAAAGTGCGTAGTTTTACCATTGGAATGTGGGAAAAAGAATTTAATGAAGCAGAGGTTGCCAAAAAGATAGCGGCACATTTGGGAACAGAGCATACGGAGTTATATATTACAGAAGAGGATGCCAAACAGGTCATTCCGAAATTGGGAGAAATGTTTGGTGAGCCTTTTGCAGATTCTTCCCAGATACCCACTTATCTGGTGAGCAGGATGACCAAAGAACACGTAACCGTTTCCTTAAGCGGGGATGGAGGCGATGAATTGTTCTGTGGTTATCAGACTTATCGTTCCATGAACCGCATCTGGAACAAAACAGCCAAAATTCCTGGGTTTGTCAGAAAGCCAGCAAGTGCCCTGCTTCTGCGCACACCGCTTGCGCAAAGTGGCAGCATGGCAACAAGAGCCAGACTGTTTGGTGCTTCTGGGATTGAGGATTTGTACCGACGTTCTGAAATAGGTGAGGGAAGGAATCTGCTGCGTGAGAATTTTGCAGGGAAGACGTTTGGTAGTAAAGGAAGCTGCCCGACTGTGATGGACACCTATCCGGCAGGCTTTCTGGAAGAACCGCAGCATAATCTGATGTTAATGGATATGATGATGTATCATCCGGATGATATTTTGACGAAGGTGGACCGAACTGCCATGGCTGTTTCATTGGAAACGCGTGTGCCGATGTTGGATAAGGATGTAGTGGAATTTGCATGGACACTTCCTATTTCCTATAAAAAGCAAGGGGAAGTGACAAAAAAAGTATTGCGGGATATCCTTTATCAATATGTACCCAGAGAACTGATGGAACGTCCGAAGACAGGATTTGCCATTCCGCTGCAGAAATGGCTGAAACAGCCGGAACTTCGTGCATGGGCAGAAGAACTGATTGAGAAGCAGAAGTTGAAGGAACAAGGTTTTCTGGATGCGGATGCAGTCTGGCGCATGTGGGAAGATTTTATTCAGCAGGATATCTGGAGAGTACAGATATGGTATGTACTAATGTTTCAAGAGTTTATCGGAAGGTGAAATGAGGATTGGCATGAAGGTTTTAGAGAATTACAGACCGGCAGGTATTCCGGCGGACAAACAGGAGGCATTAATTTCTGTTATTGTTGCAGTTTATAATATAGAGGATTATATAGAGCGAGGTGTCACTTCTATTTTGAAGCAGACCTATCGCAATCTGGAGATTATTCTGGTAGATGATGGTTCTACGGACCGTAGTGGAAGCATCTGCGATAAAATGGCACGAAACGACAAACGTGTCATAACCATTCATAAAGAAAATGGGGGACCAGCAGATGCCCGTAATGCAGGCATTGCAGTTGCCAAGGGGAGTTATATTGGTTTTGTGGATGGTGATGACTGGA
>CAYVUF010000100.1:0-7446 GCA_964454605.1 uncultured Bacteroides sp. | reverse complement strand
ATGGACAGCAAAGGATATTACGGTCATTACGGTAAATATTATGGAAAATATTATGGCAACTATGGTGAAGACAATGGAATGGCAGCTGAAAGTAAGAAAATAGCTGAAAAGTCAGATAAGGACAAGAAAAAGAAGAAAGCAGTTATCAGTGAAGTAGAATTAGAAATATTAAGCGAGGATTAAGGATGAAAAAGGGAAGTGTACTGATAATTGTATTAACTGTAGTCAATATGATTCTGGCAGTTGCTTTTCTGTTTTGGGGGTTACAAATGGATAGGACACCACCTGTATTGAAGTTTCAGACCAGTGAATACATATTTGCTAGTTCAGATAGTAAGAGCCGGCTTTTAGATAACATTATTGCAATAGATGATGTAGATGGCAACATTACAGACCATATTGTAATAGAGAAGATTATAGAGAAAAAAGATGACAGTTCCATCATAGTGTTCTATGCGGTCAGCGATAGAGCAGGTAATGTTGCAAAGATTTCCCGTATTTTTCCTGCCTTGTTTGAAGATGAGGAGCAGAGAGAAGACAGCGTAGAAGAAGCACAAATAAAAACAGTTGCAATGCAAGGTGTAAAGTGAAATGAAAAGGATAGAAAATGAACATGGAACAAAAAAATACAGGAAAATTATTATAGCTTTTGTAGCAGTTCTCCTGGGGCTTATCGGGGTGCTTATCATTGTTTATCTGACAGCAGGAATACTGGGGAAATATCGTTTGCAAAAGAATGTGCAGACAGAATCACCAGTGCTTGAAACGACAGAAGAGGAAGAAATCAGTGAAGAGGAAGAAGAAAACTGGCAGCCAGGATGGGTAAAGTATAAGGGACAGATATATGCCTATAACGAAGATATCTTGACCTTTCTTTTTATGGGCATTGATAAGAATGACGAGCAGGTAGTTCCGGTTGAAGAAGGTACCAATGGAGGGCAGGCAGATGCACTTTTTCTTCTGCTGCTTAATCCTCATGATAAAAGTGCCAGTGTTCTTGCGATTAATCGCAATACAATGACAGATATTGATGTGTATGACGAAACAGGTGCTTATGTGAATACCATTACAGCACAGATTGCGATACAGCATGGTTTTGGAAATGGTATGGAGGAGAGCTGTCAGTATCAGGTGGATGCAGTAAGAAAACTATTGTATAACATTCCGATTCATGGGTATTGTGCCATGAATGCCAAAGCAGTTATTCCTGTTACGGATATCGTTGGTGGAATTGAACTGACCGTATTGGAGGATGTACAACGATATGGAAGCAGGAACCATGAAGTAATACTGAGGGCAGGAGAAAGCAAACGACTGGATGGTGAAGAATCTTATTCTTATGTGAGATTCAGAGATGCTTCCATAGAAAAATCAGCAGATGGCAGATTGGAAAGGCAGAAACAGTGGCTTACCGCCTTTATAAAACAGGTGAAGGAACAGACAGCAGGAGAGCTTTCTTTGCCGGTTAAGCTGTATAACGAAGTTACAAATTACATAGTTACAGATGTTTCTGTGGATGAAGTAGCTTATTTGAGTTCTATTGTAAGTAATTATTCCTTTGAAAAGGAGCACATGTATGCATTAAGTGGACAAACTGTTATGGGAGAGCAGTTTGAAGAATTTTATGCAGATGAAAATGCTTTGTATGAATTATTGCTGCAGCTATTTTATGAACCGCTTGCGGAATAAAGAGGGAGAGCGAATGAAAAAAGTAAAGATTGTACTGGGACTTGGTATTCTGACAGTTTTGTTTAGTGCCTGTGGTATGACAGAAACAGAAGATACTGTTCAAATAGCAGGAAGTGATATAAGTGAACAGGAAAATGCACAGGCAGATGTTGAAGCAGGAAATAATGCGGTACTGGATGAAGAGTCAGCAGCAGATGGTTCTGTTGATTTTGACAAGGTACAAGAATGCAATCCGGAAATATTTGCATGGCTTTATATTCCTGGCTGCAATATTGATGAGCCAGTTTTGCAGAGTGCTCAGTCAGACAGTTTCTATCAGAATCATGATGCAATGGGCAATGAGAGCACTGTTGGAGCGCTTTATACCGAAATGCCAAACAATATGAATATGTGTGATTTTAACACGATTATTCATGGATATGACAGAAAAGAAACGGATTTGTTTTATGGACTGCACCGTTTTGAAGAACAAAATTTTTTTGAAAAGAATCAACAGATTTATCTCTATATGCCGGAGAATGTACTGACTTATGAAATTGTTGCGGCTTATTATGACGAGGGCAGTGATATCCTAAGAAGATATGATTACACTACCTATATTGGCTGTGAAAACTATCTGAAAGAATTGTTTGGTGAAAAAAGCATGACAAAGCATATCAGAGAAGAATGGGAAGAATTAACACCGAATCATTTTTTGCTGACTTTGAATGGTACAGTTAGAAATGACAATACACAATACGTTGTTGTGGCTGTTTTGGTGCAGGATGCAGCAGAAGTTATTGATAGAGTCAGATATGAAGAATAGACGGATATTAACATCATCAGATGTTGATATAGATACCACACTGAAGCAGGCATTATTTGACCTAGAGCACGTAATGCTGGAAAGGAGATGATAGTGATGAAAAAATTTGCAGCTTTATTAACAGCCTCACTTATGATGGCTTCTATGACTGTATCCGCTGCAGAGTCCCCTACAACTGCTGCGGTAGTAGCTTCACAGCCGACTTATGCCAGTGAGGGATTTTTCTCAGCAGCAGATCAGCAGGCGGCAGCAGAAAGTGGAATGACAGCCGGCGAATACTACAACAATGTGATTGTTTCTACTCCGGGAGTAGAGAACACAGTAGCGGTAGGACAGGGTGGCAAAATCATGGTAAATGGTGTTGCTACGAATTTGACAGCAAGTCTTTCCAAAGTGAATATTGCAACAGCCAAACTGGCAAAAGACCAGGCTGCTGCACTTGGCGGAACACTGTTAAACGTTGTTTCTGTGAAAATTCCAGGAAACTTCACAACAGCAACTGTTAATTTCTATGTAAAGGGTCTGGCAACAGGCACTAAAGTAGCAGCGAAACAGTATGTTAACGGTGTTTGGGTAGATGTTGAAGTAGTAGAAGCAAGAGCTGACCATGTTGTTCTTAACTTAATGAGCAACGGACCAGTTGCTTTTGTAGCACTTCCATAATCGTTTAAAAAGTTATGTTTTATAGATTTACAAATTGTAAGTCTGCTCTAAATTTATAAAGGTGTGGTAATTGGTACCGCCGCATATGCGGCGGTACTGAGAAATAGAAAAGTTGCAAGGAAGTGATAAGGTTGGAACAAAAGAAAAAAATATCGTTGTTTGTACCCGGAAGGCTTTGTCTGTTTGGAGAACATAGTGATTGGGCGGGTACCTATATGATGCAAAATAGTGATATTGTAGAAGGTCAGTCTATTGTTACTGGAATTAATTTGGGAATTTATGGGACTGCATGTAAAGCAGAGAATTTTCAAATTACTTCCTATAGTGAAAAGGGTGAAAAGGTAACATTTTCCTGTCCTATGAAATTGAGCAAGTTACGGGAACACGCCATGGAAACACAGTTGTTTTCTTATTGTTGCGGGACAGCAGCTTATATTAGAGAGAATTATCATGTAGAAGGTATTGATATTGAAATTACAGATGTAACACTTCCTATGAAAAAAGGACTTTCCAGCAGCGCAGCAATTTGTTGTCTGGTCGCCAAGGCATTTGTAGAATTGTACAATTTACATGTTTCTACCAGAGGAATTATGCAGATTGCTTATCGAGGTGAACTTTTAACTGGTTCCAGATGCGGTAGATTGGACCAAGCCTGTGCTTACGGAGAAACACCGGTTTTGATGCACTTCTTTCAGAATGAAATTGATGTAGAAAAGTTATGGGTTGGTCAGAATTTTTACTGGGTGATTGCTGACCTCTGTGCAGGCAAGGATACCAAGAAAATATTGACTTATCTTAACAAAGCATTTCCTTTCGCTACCACAGATGCAGAAAAGAAGGTGCAGGAAGCTCTGGGGGTGGAAAATCATAAAATGATACGAAAAGTCAGAACTGCAATCGAAGAAGGGGATGCGAAAACCCTTGGCGGATTGATGACAGAAGCGCAGAAGATTTTTGATGAGAAGATAGCACCGGCTTGTCCGGAAGAACTTACAGCACCGGTACTGCATTCTGTTTTAAATGACAGCAAAATACAAGATTGGATTTATGGTGCAAAGGGCGTTGGCTCGCAGGGAGATGGTACCGTACAGCTTCTGGCTAAGAATAAGGAATGCCAGACCAAAATAGTAGAGTATCTGAATGAGGAACGCCATATGGAAGCATTTGCTTTTACACTTAATGCAGGCGGCAAGATACGAAAGGCTATTATTCCGGTTGCAGGATTCGGAACCAGAATGTTTCCGGAAACACATTTTGTACGGAAAGCATTTTTGCCAGTAATAGATGAAAATGGAATGGTAAAGCCGGTAATTATGTATATGTTGGAAGAGTGTGTAAATGCAGGGATTGAAGACATTTATCTGATTATTGGAGAAGACGAAGAGGAAGAGTATAAGAAATATTTTGATTTTGAATTTGATGATGCTTTTATGAACAGATTGTCTGTGAAGGTAAGAGAGTATTATAAAACGATTTATCAGATAGGACAGAAAATTCATTTTGTAATCCAGAAGGACAAGAGAGGATTTGGACATGCTGTTTATCAGGCAAGGGAATTTCTGAATGAAGAGCCTGTGCTGCTGCTTCTGGGGGATTTTATCTATAAAAGCAATTTAGATATTAGTTGTGTGCGGCAGACTATCAATGCATACAACAAGTCCGGCGGAAAGGCGATTGTTTCCGTACAACGGATTCCGCTGGAAAATAGCAAGTCTTATGGAGTGATTCATGGAAGATTCCGGGAAGACAGACCTTATCTGATGGAGGTGGATCAGATGGTGGAAAAACCAGACCTGATGACAACAAAAGAAAGTCTGCTGGTAGATGGAGAATGCTTTGCGACTTTTGGAATCTATGTATTGACGAATGAGATTTTTGCACATTTGGAAAAGCAAGTGATTAAGGTAGAAGAAAAGATTGCCAAAGGAGAACTTTGGCGGGAAGTAGATATTACGGATGCACTGGAATATCTTGCAACAAAAGGGGAACTTATCGGGGTAGATATTGATGGAACCAGTTTTGATGTGGGATTACCAGAAATGTATTACGAAACCTTTACAACGTTTAAAGAACAGTAACATGAGGATAAGAATTATGGATACGTTGGGTGAAAAAGATATGATACCAAAAAATAATAGCTATCAAGAGGGTCGTTCTGTATTTTTGTACCATGGAATAAAGAGGGGAATTGATATTGTATCTTCCATTTTGGCAATAATTCTCTTTTCGCCTGTTTTTTTGATAACGGCAGCAGCAATTTACATAGAGGATGGAGCACCGGTTTTGTTTATCCAAGCGAGAAATGGGTTAGATGGCAAAGTTTTCCGGATGTATAAGTTCAGAAGTATGTGCAGGGATGCGGAGAAGATACATCACAGTCTTTTAGCACAGAATGAACTGGATGGACCTGCATTTAAAATGAAAAATGATCCAAGACTGACAAAGGTTGGAAAGTTTATTAGAAAAACAAGTATTGATGAATTGCCGCAGTTTTTCAATATTTTAAAGGGAGAGATGAGTATTGTCGGTCCAAGACCGCTTCCGACTTATGAAACAGCGGAATTGAATGAGTACCAGAAACAGAGGATGAGTGTGAAACCTGGCTTAACCTGCTATTGGCAGTGCTGTGGCAGAAATGATATTCCTTTTGAAGAATGGATGGAAATGGATATGAGATATATTGAGGATGAAAGTATGCTTACAGATGCCCGGATTATTATGAAAACAGTAGTGAGTGTGATTACCGGGAAGGGAGCTTGTTAGGGAGAAAAAAGTAATTGGTAGGAGAATCATAGTATATGAACGATATAACAATAGTTGTGGCTACGCATAAAAAGTATCGAATGCCGGATAAGCCTGTGTATTTACCCCTTCATGTTGGAAAGGAAAAAAAGGGGAATATTGGTTATATAGGAGATAATACAGGAGATAATATTTCTGAAAAAAATGAATTTTTTAATGAATTAACAGGTTTATATTGGGCGTGGAAAAATTTGGATAGTTCATATATTGGACTAGTACATTATAGACGATATTTTTCGACGAGTCATTTCTTAAAACGATTCATAAGTAAAGATAAATATCAATTGATTGCGAATCAAGCTGAAATTGAGAACATCCTTTTAACGACAGATATCATTCTTCCTGCAAAAAGAAGATACTATATAGAAACGATAGAATCTCATCATATGCATTTGCCATATAGTGTTGATGAAGATATTGCTGTATTAAGAAAAATTATTGCGACAGATTATCCAGCGTATTCAGAAGCATTTGAAAAGGTTATGAACAGACGATGGGCTCATATGTTTAATATGTTTATTATGAAGAAAAATTATCTGGATGAATATTGTGAATGGGCATTTTCAATATTGATGAAACTGGACAAAAATATACATCATGAGGGAAGAACTGTTATACAAAATAGAGCTTATGTGAGTGAGTTCCTAATTGATGTATGGATAGAAACTAAGGGATATCAGTATGCAGAACTGCCAGTAATCTTTATGGAACAGGAGCACTTTTTAAAAAAAGCATATTTGTTGGTTAAAAGAAAGGTAATAAGAAATAGTGATTAAAGTTACAGTTGTTGTACCAGTGTATAATGTCAGCGATACGGTTTTAACAAAATGTATTTTTAGTTTATGTAATCAAACATTGTCTGATATTGAAATTATGATGATTGATGATGGTTCAGACAAAAGTTGTGCTCAGTTATGTGATGTATTAGGGGAAGCAGATAATAGGATTTCTGTTGTTCATAAGGCAAATGGTGGTGTGTCGACATGCAGAAATTATGGTATTGAAAGTGCTAAGGGAGAATGGATTGCTTTCGTGGATGCAGACGATTGGGTGGCTCCGGATTATCTGCAAAAATTAGTTAATGCCAGTGTAGAAAAGGAAGCGGATATAACAATCTGTGATTGTGTAGTTGAATATGGACATAAGAGTGTAAGAAACAAGTTTTTCAATGTCAATGAACTGGATTCTGGAATAGTTGGAAAAGATCGTTTTATTTTACAGTTTTTGTGCTCAAGAATATATGATGAGAAAAGTTCAGCAACGGATTCTGGAGCTCCATGGGCAAAGATATACAGGAAAGACTTTTTGATTCAAAACAACCTGAGGTTTAAGGAAGAATTAAGGAGAATGCAGGATAATATATTCAATTTGGAAGCGTATGAATATGCTTCTAAATTGTATTATTTTGGCGAACCACTGTACCATTATCGTAAAAGTTATGAATCAGGGTTTTATAAATATAATGCATACATTGAAGATAATTATAT
>CAYVUF010000099.1:0-7550 GCA_964454605.1 uncultured Bacteroides sp. | reverse complement strand
GTCCATTTCACCTATGGAACACTTTTCTCATGAATTTCTGGAAAGTGAGAGGACAGAGAAGGAAATGCTTTCCAGAGCAGATATTGTTTTGATGGATTTGCATCATGTCAGTATAGAAGAAGCAGTGAAGATTTCAAAACAGAAGAAAACACACGCAGAGATGGTGCTTCTTGTGGAGAAAGAACAGATGGAACAGATAAAAGACCATCTGTTGTCTTTTCAGGATATATGGAATCTTCCTATGTGTCAGGAGGAAATCTGTTTCCGGTTCATGCGGATGCAGCAGAAGTGGGCACTTGATAAGGAATTGTGGCAGACCAGAAATTATCTGGATACCACCATCAATAGCATTCCCGACCTTGTCTGGTATAAGGATAAAGAAGGTGTTCATAAAAAAGTAAATGAAAGTTTCTGCAAGGCAGTCAACAAGACAATGCAGCAGATAGAGGGTCGTGGGCATTATTATATCTGGGATATTGAGCCGGAAGAATATGCCAAAGGGGAATACATCTGTATGGAGTCAGAATATCAGGTCATGGAGAAGAAAGAAACCTGTGTTTTTGATGAAAATGTGAAAATTGGCGATAGTATGCGGCAGTTAAAAACCTATAAATCTCCGTTGTTTGACATCGATGGAAGTGTTATGGGTACAGTTGGGGTTGCAACGGATGTTACCCAGGAACGTTTGTATGAACAGATGATTATTACCAGTGCCAATACGGACTTTCTGACAGGATTGTTTAATCGACGATATATTTATCAATACATCGAAGAGAATAAAGGCATTCCTTTAACCATTTATTATCTGGATTTGGATAATTTTAAAAGTATCAATGATGTTTATGGACATCAGGAAGGCGACAGGGCACTTATTCTGACAACCAAGGTACTTCAGGAAAGTATGCCGGAGGATGTTATTGCAAGAGTCGGTGGAGATGAGTTTTTAATCATCAAACTGGGCGAGAGCAATGCCAAAGAAGTGGAAGAACAGAGAATACGACTGCAGAAGGAACTGGATGAGGCTTATCAGAAAAATGAGCATTTTATGAAGATGTCTGCAAGTATCGGAACTGCTTATTCGGAGAAGGATGGAGTTGCAATTGATACGCTGATTGGGGAAGCAGATGCTCTTATGTATCAGGAAAAGAATCAAAAGAAATAAAGAAAGCAGTTTTCCGGCTATACAATGTTTAGCAAAGCACAATCTGGGTATACTATTTCAGAAAAGAAAATGAAATGGCAGGAAGGAGTATACCAGAATGGAATTTAGAGAAAGTGAAACCAAAACCAATCTGATGCGTGCTTTTGCAGGAGAAAGCCAGGCGAGAAACCGTTATACCATAGCGGCAGGTCTGGCAAGAAAAGAAAATTTGTATGTGGTGGAAGCCGTATTTCGTTACACAGCAGAACAGGAAAAAGAGCATGCAGAGATTTTTTATAAGCATTTGTGGGAACTTGCAGGAGAAAATGTAGAAATCGAAGGAGCATATCCGGTTGACCTGGCACATGATGTTTCCAAGCTGCTTCGTATGGCGCAGCATAATGAATACGAGGAGCATGATGATGTATACAAGAATTTTGCGAAAAAGGCCGAAGAAGAAGGTTTCCTGGAAGTAGCATCTTCTTTTCAACTGATTGCGGAGATTGAGAAAACACATGGTGATCGGTTCGGCAAGTTTGCTGATTGGATGGAGCAGGGAAAATTATTCGTGGCGGATGTAAAAACAGCATGGATGTGTATGGAATGTGGACATATTTATTACGGAACACAGGTTCCGGAGGTTTGTCCGGTCTGTCACAACGACAGAGGATATTTTGTCCGTCTTGAATTAGCACCGTATACAGAATCCTGCGAAAAGCTGTGATGAGCAGATAATTTTACCAGAAATGGAATAAAGATGGAACAAATAAGAAAAATGCACTGAAATGATGATTGGAATAAATTTCAGTGTATTTTTTTTGTAAAAATTTCTTTTCGTTATTCCACAGATGTGTTATGATAAGAAGGAAAATACTAAGGAGTAAGTGAAGATGAGCACAAGTGATGATGATGCAGCAAATCGACTGGCACGACGTAAGCGTGTACAGTTTTTGAAAAAGTTAATCATCTTCATCCTCGTTATGGCAATATTGATTCCGACAACGATTTCCATTATTCTGGGAGTACAGCTCCATAATGTGCGTAAAGAGTTAAAGGAATTGCAGGCACAACAAAAAGAAACACCTGTTATTGATAATACAGATGCGGCAGAAGAGACTGGTGCCGAAGAAAACACAGATGATTTATTGTCCGGAGAGAATAACCCGGATATTGATTCCGATATAACTGGTGATATGGCAGTTGATGATACAGAAGAACTGCTGTATGATGAGGATGTCCGCAAGGTTTACCTGACGTTTGATGATGGACCAAGCAGCAACACAGGGCGGATTCTGGACATTCTGGCAGAGTATGATGTGAAGGCAACTTTCTTTGTGGTCGGTAAGGAAGAAGAAAAATATCAGTCGTTATACAAAAGAATTGTAGAGGAAGGGCACACCCTTGGAATGCACTCATATAGTCACAAGTATAACGAGATTTATCAGTCTGTGGACAGCTATGCGCAGGATATGAGTAAGTTGCAGGACTTTTTGTATGAGCTGACGGGAGAAGAGTGTAAGTTCGCACGATTTCCCGGAGGCAGCAGCAATGCGGTCAGCAAAGTTGATATGCATGAGTTGATTAACTATTTAAATGAACAGGGTATTGTCTATTTTGACTGGAACATATCTTCGGGAGATGCATCCAGCACCTATATCAGTACCGATACTATTTTGAATAATTGTCTGGCACAGCTTCCTCAGCATAAAGAATGTATTATTCTGATGCACGATGCAACGAATAAAGATACGACGGTGGAGGCACTGCCCATATTGATTGAGCAGATTCAGGCAATGGAAGATACGATAATCGTTCCAATAACGGAGAATACGGAACCGATACAACATATTAGAAACGACGAAAGAATGGAGGATAATTAGGATGGGCTTTTTTTCAGATTTGAAGGAAGATTTATCCCAGGCTGTCAATGAGTTGATGCCGGAGGAGGAGTTGGAGGCAGCTCTTGCTTCGGAAAGTGTACAGGAGAAGAAAGAACCAGAGAAGGCATCAGGAAATGTTTTTTCACCGGAAGAATTAAGCAGTATGCTGGATAAGGTGGAAACAATTGGAAATATAAGTGAAAGCGTAGGCGCGGCACAGACCGAAAACGTAAAACCAGTACAGCAGCATAAAGAGGGAATCGGTTTGGATGCAAAGAAATCCTTCCGGGAAAAAAGAGGGGAAGAGAAAAGAATGGAATTTCAGACGACAAAAATGATGGCAGATGAAACAGCAATTGTAACAGCCGGTATGTCCATTACTGGTGATATCAATTCAGGTGGTTCTTTGGAATTAATAGGTACGGTTAAAGGTAATATTGAAGTTCTTGGAAAGTTAAATATAACAGGTGTAATTGAAGGTAATTCCAGAGCGGCAGAAATTTATGCAGAGGGTGCAAAAGTTACTGGTGAGATTAACAGTATGGGCAGTGTGAAAATTGGACAGAGCTCAGTGGTTATCGGTAACATTTATGCAACAAGTGCAGTGATTGCAGGTGCGATAAAAGGTGATATCGATGTAAAAGGTCCGGTGATTCTGGACACTTCTGCAATTGTTATGGGCAACATCAAATCCAAATCCGTTCAGATTAACAATGGTGCAGTTATTGAAGGTATGTGTTCACAGTGTTATGCAGAGGTCAATCCAACATCCTTCTTTGACGATATTAAGAAAAAGAAATAATTTACAAATAACATAATAGGAGAGTAGAAAAATGCAGCGTATTCTATTAAAGTTAAGCGGAGAAGCACTTGCCGGAGAGAAAAAGACCGGTTTTGATGAAGAAACTGTGCGTGGCGTTGCCATGCAGGTAAAACAGCTTGTGGATGATGGTATCCAGGTTGGTATTGTAATTGGCGGTGGAAATTTCTGGAGAGGACGTTCCAGTGAAAATATTGACCGGACAAAGGCAGACCAGATTGGTATGCTGGCAACGATTATGAATTGTATTTATGTATCGGAGATTTTCCGTTCCGTAGGTATGATGACAAATATTCTCACACCTTTTGAGTGCGGTTCTTTTACCAAACTTTTTTCAAAGGACAGAGCCAATAAGTATTTTGCGAAAAACATGGTTGTATTTTTTGCAGGTGGTACAGGTCATCCTTATTTCTCAACAGATACCGGAGTTGTACTTCGTGCAATTGAGGTTGATGCAGACGTGATTTTACTTGCGAAAGCAGTAGATGGTGTTTATGATGATGACCCAAGATGCAATCCGGCAGCTAAGAAATATGATGAAGTGTCTATTGATGAAGTTATTGAGAAAAATCTTCAGGTAGTGGATATGACAGCATCTATTCTGGCAAGGGATAATAAAATGCCTATGTGGGTATTTGGATTGAATGAAGAAAACAGTATTGTAAATACGGTAAAAGGCAATTTCAATGGTACCAAGGTTACGGTTTAACTGCTTGGAAACCATTGCTGAAATGCAAATAATAAAAAGAAATGATGAAACATGATTTAGGATAAGAGAGGAAGGTAGTTAGAAGATATGGACGAGAGATTAAAACCATATGATGAAAAAATGAAGAAAGCATATGATTTTCTGGTAACGGATTTTGGAACCATCCGCGCAGGTCGTGCAAATCCTCACGTACTGGATAAAATTAAAGTGGATTATTACGGAACACCAACTCCGATTCAGCAGGTTGGAAACATAACAGTTCCAGAAGCAAGAATGATTCAGATTGCTCCTTGGGAGAAAAATCTTATTAAGGATATTGAGAAAGCAATTATGATGTCTGACGTAGGAATCACACCAAGCAATGATGGTGCGGTTATCCGTCTGGTTTTCCCGGAACTGACAGAAGAGCGCAGAAAAGAACTTGTGAAAGATGTTAAGAAAAAAGGGGAAGACAATAAAGTTGTTATCCGTAATGCAAGACGTGATGGCAATGATGCCTTTAAGAAGCTGGCAAAAGGTGAAGTTTCTGAGGATGAAGTGAAAGAACTGGAAGAACAGTTGCAGAAACTGACCGATAAGTATATCAAGGATATTGATAAACTGGTAGAAGAAAAATCCAAAGAGATTCTTACCGTATAATCATATTTTTGTATTGGAAAAAGAATAGAGAAATGGAGAGGGGATTGCAGGATAGTAGTAATGGTGTATTCTGCTGTCCCTTTTCAAGTATAATGGGATTTCGGGTTTGTAAAAAATGTAGTGTGGAGGCAGGAAAATGGAAGAAGGCATGAAGATACCAAATCATGTGGCAATTATTTTGGATGGAAATGGAAGATGGGCGAAGAGCAAAGGTATGCCGAGAAATTATGGGCATGTGCAGGGCGCCAAAACGGTCGAAGTGATTTGTGAAGAAGCATACAGGATGGGGATTCAGTATCTGACGGTATACGCTTTTTCAACCGAAAACTGGAACAGACCGCAGGACGAAGTGGATGCGCTGATGAAACTTCTGCGTAACTATATGAAGACCTGCTTGAAAACAGCAGCCAAAAATAATATGTGTGTCCGGGTGATTGGTGATAAGACTGGCTTGGATGATGATATCAGAGCGCGGATAGAACAACTGGAGGAGGCAACCAAAGAGAATACCGGCCTGCATTTTCAGATTGCGTTAAATTATGGCGGCAGGGATGAGATTACCAGGGCGGTAAAGAAATTAGCAGCCAGAGTAGAAGCCGGGGAACTGGGCAGTGAAGAAATTACCGAACAGGTCATCAGTGAGGCACTGGATACACACGATTTACCGGAGCCGGATTTGTTGATTCGTACCTGTAATGAATTGCGTATTTCCAACTTTTTGCTGTGGCAGCTTGCCTATACGGAGTTCTATTTTACCGAAGTGGCATGGCCGGATTTCTCCAAGGAGGAATTAGAAAAAGCTGTTGCGGCATATAATAAGAGGGACAGAAGATACGGTCTTGTGAAGGAGGAGTAACATGTTTCGAACCAGATTACTGAGTGGAATTGTTCTGGTGCTGCTTGCACTGGTTTCCATTTTGACAGGTGGTTTTGTGCTTGCAGGAGTGCTTTGTGTCATTTCAGTGATTGCTTATCGGGAACTGACGAAGGCAACAGACGTACATACCAAGGAAAAAGAGTGGAATGAACTGGAAATAACGGGCAGTCTGCTGATTGTTTTATACTATGTGGCAGCAGCAGTGTGTATGCTTCAGAGGAACGATGACAGTTTGGAAGTTATTTATCCGATTCTTGTGATAAGCGTGGTTTTAGCGTTTCTTGTGTTTCTGTTCGTATATGTTTTCTGCTTTCCGAAATATAAAGCAGGACAGGTGATGGCTGCTTTTTTTGAATTTATTTATGCGCCGGTACTGCTTTCTTTTATCTTTGTCATAAGAGAGGGCTGGAGTTATGGTGTTTATCTGGTATGGCTGGTCTTTTTCTGTTCCTGGGGAAGTGACACCTGCGCTTATTGTGTGGGAGTGTTATTTGGAAAACATAAAATGGCACCGAAACTTAGTCCGAAGAAGTCCATAGAAGGAGCAGTGGGCGGTGTTGCCGGTGCAGCAGTTTTGTTCGGATTATACACATATTTCATTATCAATCCTTTTACCGAAGAGGTATTTCGGATTCATTTAGGCAGTGCCATGTGTCTGGGTGCGGCAGGAGCTTTGGTTTCCATGATAGGTGATTTGGCAGCTTCTGCAGTTAAGAGAGATTATGGCATCAAGGATTATGGAAAATTGATACCGGGACATGGTGGCATCATGGACCGTTTTGACAGCGTTATCATTGCTGCACCGCTTATTTTTATCGGTCTGGCATTGATTGCACCTTAGAGCAGGAAAGCTCATCAAGATACAGCAGAGGGAGAAAAATATGAAAAACATTGCAATACTGGGTTCCACTGGTTCCATCGGAACACAGACACTTGAAATTGTAAGAAACAATCCTGATTTGAAGGTGGTTGCTATGGCAGCAGGCACGAATGTAGAACTGATGGAGAAGCAAGTCAGGGAATTTCAGCCGAAAAAGGTCGCGATGTGGAGTGAACAGGCAGCCAATGACCTGCGGACACGAATTGCAGATAAGAACGTAGAAGTGGTCTGCGGAATGGAAGGTTTGCTGGAAGTTTCCACAATGGAGGAAATGGAAGTATTAGTGACAGCAATTGTGGGAATGATTGGTATCAGACCAACCATTGCAGCAATTGAACATGGTAAGACAATTGCACTTGCCAACAAAGAAACGCTGGTAACAGCGGGACATATTATTATGCCTCTGGCAGCAAAGCATAAGGTATCTATTTTACCGGTTGACAGTGAGCACAGTGCTATTTTCCAGTCCATGAATGGGGAAAAGAAAGAACGAATCAGCAAAATTATTCTGACTGCATCCGGCGGTCCGTTTCGTGTAAAAAGCAGAGAAGAACTGGAGAATATGACTGTAGAAGATGCCTTGAAGCATCCAAACTGGGCAATG
>CAYVUF010000098.1:0-7593 GCA_964454605.1 uncultured Bacteroides sp. | reverse complement strand
GTATAAAGTAGTAGGGGTTAATTCTGGTAAACAGGCTTTCAAATATCTGGAGAAATATACGCCGGATTTAATTCTGCTTGATATTTTTATGCCGGAAATCGGTGGCTTTGAAGTGATGAAAATTTTGCAGGAACATGAGAAATGGTGTAAAATTCCCGTTATTTTTCTGACAGCTGACAAAAAAACAGAAAGTGAAGCAGAAGGATTTGAGATGGGAGCACATGATTTTATTACCAAGCCATTTGACCCGCGTATTATGCTGAATCGTATCAGACGTACCATAGAATTGGAAGGATATCGACAGAATTTACAGAAGAGTCTGGATGAAAAAACACGTGAAGTAGAGCTTGTGATGATTCAGGCAATTACAACCGTTGCGAATACGATTGATGCCAAAGATGATTATACCAAAGGTCATTCCATACGTGTTGCACATTATGCCAAGGCATTGGCGCGAAAATTAGGCTGGACGGAGGAAGAAGTCCAGAACATTCATTACATAGCACTGCTGCATGATATTGGTAAAATTGGAGTGCCGGATTCTGTTTTGAACAAACCTTTCAAACTGACAAATATAGAATTTGAGCTGATTAAAAATCATACCATTATGGGTGCGGAAATTCTGAAAGATATCAAAATGTTTCAGGATGTAAACATTGGTGCAAAATATCATCATGAGCGTTATGATGGCAAAGGATACCCGAATGGACTCAAAGGAGAAGAAATTCCGCTGGTAGCAAGGGTTATCGGGATTGTAGATTCCTATGATGCCATGACAAGCAACCGGGTATATCGTAAAAGACTGCAGGATGAGGTCGTCAAAGAAGAATTGCTGCGGGGAAGAGGTACGCAGTTTGACCCGTATTTAATTGATAAATTTATGGAACTTCTGGAAGAGGGCAATTTGCAGGAGAATATTCCAGAAGAAGATATGGTGATGCCGATTTTCAATAGTGACAAGATTTATGGCGGCATTACAAAGGAAGAAAGCGGTTACGACACGAAGATAGATTATCTGACCGGTCTTCTGGGGAGAGAACAGGGAGAAAAGGAAATTACAGAAAGCCTGCGTAATGGAAGCGGCTGTGTGATGATGATAGACATCGACAATTTCCGTCAGTTAAACGAAACCTATGGACATCTTGCAGGTGACTATGTTTTGAAGATTACAGCGGATGTTTTGCGGGAAGTTTCCCAGAAAGATGTTGTGTGTCGTATGGGCGGCGATGAATTTCTTTATTATACAGAAGGCATTCGTGATAAGGAAGAAGCCATTGCCAAAGCAGAACAGATTATTTCTGTTTTTGAAGTTCGGAAAAAGGAGATTTCCTTATTGGAAAACAGTTCTTTATCTATTGGTATCAGTCTTTTTGGTCTGGACGGAGGAGATTATGATGAACTGGTGCGCAAAGCGGACAAGGCATTGTACCATGTAAAACAGGAACATGGAAAAGAGCGTTATTCCTTCTATCAAAGTACCGATATGATAAAAACACTGGAGCAGTCCAAAGCAGACCTAAAACGTCTGGTAGGCATGGTAGAGAACCGAGAATCATATGAAGGTGCTTTCCAGATTGATTATGAGGAATTTGGCAGGGTTTATGATTTTGTGATTCATTTTTCCCAGCGTAATCATCAGGAAGTCCAGTTGATTTTATTTACTTTGTATTCTGCCGATGGAAGTGATATCCGTTTAGAGCAGATGGAGCAGGCAATGCAGTGTATGGAGCAGGCAATTGTGAAATCTCTGCGTGGTGTTGATGTGGGAACCCGGTACAGCAGTTCTCAGTTCCTGGTCGTCCTGATTGGAACTGGAAGGGATGATATCCGCATTGTGACAGACCGCATTGTCCAGAACTATTTTAAATTATATGGCAAAAGGGATATTACTTTATCTTATGATGTTGCAGACCTGCATTATGCAGATAAATAGTTTCGCATGACTTTTAGTGCATTTTTTTCCAGGCGTGAAACCTGCGCCTGGGAGATGCCTATTTTTTCCGCCACTTCCATCTGTGTTTTTCCTTCAAAGAAACGAAGGGTGATAATTTCATATTCACGCGCAGAAAGTTTTTTCATGGCTTCACTTAAGGAGATGTGCTCTATCCAGAGTTCCTCCTTATTTTTTTTATCACTAATCTGGTCCATAACATAAAGGGTATCTCCGCCATCGGTATAAATGGGTTCATACAGACTCATAGGACTCTGGATGGCATCCAGCGCATAGACAATATCTTCTTTGGCAATACCTATTTCGTCTGCAATTTCACTGATGGTAGGCTCCTGCGCATTTTTTCGGGTCAGATTTTCTTTGGCATAAATAGCTTTATAAGCAGTATCTTTCAAGGAACGGGATACGCGTATGCTGTTAGAATCCCGCAGATATCGACGGATTTCGCCAATAATCATAGGAACTGCATAGGTTGAGAATTTTACATTTAATGTGCAGTCAAAATTGTCGATTGCTTTGATGAGGCCGATACATCCGATTTGAAACAAATCATCTACATTTTCATTGCTGGAGTGAAAACGTTTGATAACGCTTAGCACCAGTCGCAAATTGCCATTGATGTATTCTTTTCTGGCTGCCTCATCTCCATTCTTTATTTTTGTGAATAATTCTTCCTTTTCTGCATTTTTTAATAACGGAAGTTTTGAAGTATTTACGCCGCAGATTTCCACTTTTCCCTGAATCATATTCATCCTCATTTCTGAGCAGTTATTTGCATGGATGCTCTTTCTAAAAAGGATGTACGAAAGGGGCAGAATTATTCATATAACTTTTCCCGATTTGAAAAAATATTTTACAAGAAGGGATATATTTGTTACATTATTAGATATATTTTATGCAAGTATCCTGTATATCCGTTTTGGAATCATTTAACAGGCAGAAAAACAAAAGAGGTGATATAGCGTGAAATGTAAGAATTGTGGCATAGATTTGCTAGATACAGACCAGTTCTGTGCAAACTGCGGACAGAAAGTAATAAAGGAGCGCAGGTGCCCGGAGTGCGGAACGCGGCTGCGCGATGGTATGAAATTCTGTCATGAATGTGGTTGTCTGGTAGGAGGACAGACCAGAACAAAAACGACGACAGAAATAACGGCAGAAACCATAGACATTCCCATTGCAGAGATTGAGAAAAATATTTTGCTGGAAACAGAGCAGGAGATTGGTGCGGCTATCCGCAGACCGGAGAAAGCGAAGAAAGAAACCAAAGCGCCCACAAAACCGAAGCCAGTTTTAACAGAGCCAAAAGAAGAAAAACCAGTACGAGAAAAAAAGGTGTCCCCAAGGGGATATCAAGCCATACCGGAAGAAGACTGGGATGAGGAGAAAGATGATTATGAGGAGAATGACCATAACATTATGACGATTGTTACAGTGGTTATGGGATTCTTAATTTTTTCTGTTGCTGCTTTTCTGATTTTTCATCAGGTACGCAGCCAGCCAGTAAAACAATATGGTGAAAGCATAGAAAATCTGCAGGAGTCAGGAACTGGCAGTGACGAAAGCAGCGGAGAGAGAGCGGAAGCAGATAAGGACAGCGCAGCAGGCTTGGAAGTGGCAGGCATCTTAACCATAGACTCTAATGTGAATGTTCGGGATAATCCGGGGACAGAAGGAACGAATATCATCAAAGTGGCAAAAGCCGGGGAAATGTATCAATATTACGGACAGACCGAAGATGGGGAATGGTATCTGATTCTGCTGGAGGATGGCAGCATCGGTTACGTATTCAAGGATTATGTTTCTGTCAAATAGGAACTTTTCGGATTCTCCTGCATTCCATAATAGAAAGAGTAGAATGCAGGGTTGGTATGCTGTTTTCAGAATGGAAGAAAAAAGAGGTTATCAATTTGAAAGACTGTCAGAAACTAGGCAGGGTAATGGATTTTGAATTTGACGAATGCACTGGACAGATTTTCAAATTGATGGTACGGGAAAAAAATAAGTGGTGTGAATTGTTTTGCTCCGAGCCAGATTATGTAATCTGCTATAAAGACATTAAACAGATAGGTCCGGATATTATTATTGTGGATATCTGTAAAAAGTAGATATTTTGAGAGCATATATTGGGTGTGAAACAAATAATTATCTGCAGTAAAGTGTTTTGGTGGTTTCCATAAAATAGTTGACATAAATATTATTATCCCCTATAATATTCTTAAATGATTTTATGCGTGAAAAAAAGCGTAATGATGAAAAATAGAATAGAAGCAGGGGGATATGCGGATGAAATGTCCATTTTGTGGTCATGAGAATACAAGAGTTATTGACAGCAGACCGGCAGAAGATAATAATTCCATTAGGAGAAGAAGAGTTTGTGATGAATGTGACAAACGGTTCACAACGTATGAGAAGATAGAAACCATTCCGCTTATTATTATCAAGAAGGATAATAACAGGGAAACCTATGACCGCGCCAAGATTGAAGCAGGTGTGCTTCGTGCGTGTCATAAAAGACCAATCAGTGCCAACCAGATTAATCAGCTTGTAGATGAAGTGGAAACCGAAATCTTCAATCGGGAAGAGAAAGAAATTCCAAGTCAGGTGATTGGCGAGATTGTCATGAACAAACTGAAAAATTTGGAAGCGGTAGCCTATGTAAGGTTTGCCTCCGTATATCGTGAATTTAAAGATATCAATACTTTTATGGATGAGTTGAAGAAAGTATTGGATAAATAGAGAATAAGGGATGAATTATGACTGAACAGGAAAAAGAAATTGTGGCGAAAGCCAGTGTACCAATGACGATTGCCAATGGGTTTCGTTGGTTGTTTTTGATAGTAGCGTTATTTCTTCTGCTATTTATCTTTTTTGGCGGAAAAGTGTGGGAAGGTGTGACATGGTATGAGAATTTTGTCCAGAAATCCTATGCATTTCTGATGTGGGATATTTTGCTGATGCTTCTTAGTACGATTTTGAAAATTGTGTTTACCGCAAGATATAACCATATTGTGAAAAAATTATAAGACAGACATTACGAAAACACCTTGCATAGCTGCAGGGTGTTTTGCTATTATGTAATAGAAATTTGCATGTAGGAAACGGAAAAAACGCAGGAAGATTCTGAACGACGGCAGGAGAGGATGAAACATGATACTGGAACGTTTTTATCCGGATGTATATCTGGATTCAGCATATGAGATAGATTATGAAGGGTTATATGAGCAGGGGTATCGGGGCATCATTTTTGATATTGATAATACACTGGTGCCGCATGGAGCACCGGCAGATGCAAGAAGCATTGCATTATTCGAAAGACTTCGCGGAATTGGTTATGGCAGTATGCTTTTGTCCAATAACAAAGAACCACGCGTGAAGATGTTTCATGATAAAGTTCATTCTCCTTATATTTATAAGGCAAAGAAGCCTTCTCCAGTGAATTACAGGAAGGCAATGGAAGAAATGGGAACAAAGCCGGATACCACGATTTTTGTAGGGGACCAGCTTTTTACGGATGTATGGGGAGCGAAAAAGGCTGGCATCAAAACGTATCTGGTGAAGCCAATTCATCCCAAGGAAGAGATTCAGATTGTATTAAAGAGATATCTGGAAAAAATTGTGCTGTTTTTTTATCAGCGTAACAGAAGAAAAGAAAATGGAAATGAGGAACAGCCATGATTGATGGAAAGACAAGAACTTGCGGACTGCTGGGCAATCCAGTAGAACATACCATGTCACCTGCAATTCATAATACACTAGCCCAAAGAAGAGGACATAATCTGGTGTATGTACCTTTTCTGGTGGAGAACGGAGAAATCGATACCGCTGTCAAAGGTGCATACGCACTGAATCTGCTTGGACTGAATGTAACCGTTCCGTATAAAAGCGAGGTAATTGCAAGTCTTGTGGAAGTGGATACACTGGCGGCACAGATAGGAGCTGTCAATACGCTGGTTCGTACCGAAGGCGGTTATAAAGGCTATAACACAGATATGTCAGGACTCTATCGTGCCATGACAGAGGATGGGGTTCGAATTGAGGGGGAAGAGATTATTCTGTTGGGAGCAGGAGGTGCGGCACGAGCAGTTGCTTATCTGTGTGCCTCTAAAAAGGCAGCGAAAGTTTATCTTTTAAACCGTACTCTGGCAAGAGCAAAGGAAGTAGCGGAAGAAGTCAACCGGGCAGCAGGCAGACAGGTGATTCAGCCAATGCTGCTTTCTGAGTATGATAAACTGCCGGATAAAAAATTTCTGGCAATTCAAGGCACGTCAGTAGGACTTTCACCGAAGGAAGATGAAGTGGTGATTGCGGATGCTGCTTTTTATGAGAAAATACATACAGGATATGATTTGATTTATCGTCCCTTTCAGACTCGTTTTATGAAACTTGTGCAGGAAGCAGGCGGCAAATCCTATAATGGTCTTAAAATGCTTTTGTATCAGGGAATTATTGCTTACGAGTTATGGAATGAAGTTGAGATAACCGGAGAAGATGCACAGGCGGCATATGAGAAAATGAAAGAGGCTATGGGATTATGAATATCATTTTAATAGGTTTTATGGGATGCGGAAAATCTACGCTGGGAATCAAATTGTCATATCGGCTTCGCCGCACACTGCTGGATACAGATAAACTGATCGAAAAAGAAGAAAAATGCACGATTTCTGCTATTTTTGCAAAAGAGGGGGAAGCCTATTTCCGGAAGTTAGAAACCAAATGTCTGCAAAGAATGATTCAGACCGAGAAAAACCAGATTATTTCGGTGGGCGGCGGACTGCCTATACAGGAAGAAAATCATGCTCTGCTGAAGCAACTGGGGACAGTTGTGTATCTGCGTGCAAAGCCGGAAACTATTTATGAACGGTTAAAAAATGATACCACAAGACCGCTTCTGCAGGGAGAAAATCCACAGGAGAAAATAAGGACATTGATGGAGCAGAGAGCACCAATTTATGAAAAAGCTGCGGATATTGTGATTGATGTGGATGGGAAGGAATTTGACCGGATTCTGGAGGAAATAACGGAGAAATTAAGGGAAAGTTCTGACCTCGTGCAGTAAAGAAATAAAAAGTAGGAACGGAGAGAAAGAATGAAAGTATTGGTAATCAATGGACCGAATCTGAATTTTCTGGGGATTCGTGAAAAAAATATATATGGAACACAGGATTACGACTATCTGCTGCAGATGATAGCAGAGAAAGGAAAAAAGGAAAACTGTACCATAGAAGTTTTTCAGAGTAATCACGAAGGTGCGATTATTGACCGGATTCAGGATGCTTACTTTGATGGCACAGAAGGAATTGTTATTAATCCGGGGGCGTATACCCATTACAGTTATGCCATTCATGATGCCCTTGCCAGCATTACCCTCCCAAAAGTGGAGATACATATTTCGAATATTATGGAGCGAGAAGATTTCAGAAAGGTATCGGTAACAGCACCAGCGTGCAATAAGCAGATTTATGGACATGGTCTGGAAGGATATCTGATGGCAATTGATTATATTCTGAACAAAGAAACGGAATAATTACCTGGGCAGGATAGCTGTTGGCACAGGAGAACAGAGTGAAAAACAGGCTGTCGCCTCTGCGTGACAGACCTCTTGGAAATGAGGTTTACAATGAAATTAGGAGCATTAGAAG
>CAYVUF010000097.1:0-7830 GCA_964454605.1 uncultured Bacteroides sp. | reverse complement strand
CCGATATGTATCTCTTGTTTCTTCCAACTTCGTCTGCTGAACATCCATGTTGGTACGAACTTCTTCCATGACCGCTACCATATTCCGGGAAGTATCTGTAATTTCCGTTAAGATTTTCTCAATATCTTTACTGGATTCATTCGATTGAAGTGCCAGCTTGCAAATCTGCTCTGCTACTACTGCAAATCCTCTGCCTGCCTCGCCTGCTCTTGCAGCTTCAATGCTTGCATTCAGAGAAAGCAAATCCGTTTCATCAGCTATTGATTGAATCATTTCAACTGCTACCTTAATATTGCCGACTGCTTTATTCATTAAAGCAATCTGCTCTGCTACTTTTGAAACAGATTCCTTTGTATGGTCATTCGATGCTGACAGTTCTCCAATAATCAATTCTGATTGTTTTTCTTTCGCAGACATATCTTTCGCATATTCTGCCATGTCATCCACTTCCTGCGTAATCAGGTTAATCTGACTGCTTATCATGGTTACACTGTCATGTGCTTCGGATGTATGCTCTGCCTGATTTCTGGCACCATCTGAAATCTGTTCTACCGCCACTTTGACTTCATCTGCTGACTCTGTTGTTTCCTGTGCCATATCGGAAAATCTCCGCGCTGAGAATTTCAAATTATCACAGGATGTTTTAATTTCACCTACAATTGCATTAAAAGTATCCTGTACCTTAACACAGTTCCGATAGATATCACCAAGTTCATCATTTACTTTCAAATTCTTTTCATTTGGTTCATGGTCAAGTCTTCCGTTAATTAATCTCTCCAAAAACCTTCTTATCCGTTCCATTCGTACAACCATTGTACGTGATAGTATCCAGACCGCGATTGCCGCAATTACTGCTAAAACAAGAGAAAACAGAAAAATCCTAACTACCTGACTGGTAATTGTCTTCTGGACTCCCTCTCCATCTGTGGACACTTCAATTGCTCCGATAATTGTTCCATCTGAATTGATTAGGGGTTCATAAAGTGTGTAACATATTCTGCCTGCAATTTCAAAATTTTCAAGGAAAACAGTTTCTCCACTTTCAACATGTGCAAATACCTCTTTATCAGTTGCAGTACCATTAGCTCTTGCACCATTTTCCTTCTCTACCGTAGTAAGAAGCCGCATATTGCCATACATCATGGAAACATCAAATCCTGTTTTCTCTTTCAATGCATCCAGCAACTGATTATTTCCTGAAATTTTTGTACCGCCTTTTAATAATCTGCCACCGTTATCCTTTGTATAATCGCCTTCATATAAATTTGTATAAGTTTCATTTACAGATGCCGCAACAATCTGTAATGAGCTTTCGATTTCCCCTTCAATCGTATTGCTCAAAGTTACGGTACTAATCGTTGCAACCAGTATGCACACTACCAACATCGGAACCAGACATAATGCCATCAAACGTTTGGAAAATGTCCATATTCTCTTTCGCGGTCTTGATGGTTTCGGATTTTTTACTGCCTTACTCTGCTGTGTTTTTTTGTTTTTCTTTTCCTTCATATTAATCCTCATTTCTGCGTATGCTTTTTGCGCATAACAAGTTTGTGTCAAGTGCGCGCGACACAAATCTCGCGTATGAAAAATCTTCCATATATGATATGGATTTTTCACACTATGCTCCTGCCTCCTTACTCCGATTCTATCATATTTCATATCCTTCCATCAATAAAAATAGATGAAATTTTTCCTTATTTTTACTATTCTTTGTCTATTTTTACAAAAAACGAGTTATCAATCGATAACCCGTTTTTCTTTCACATATCCTATAAACTTATTTTGATATAGTATTTGACAATACTGCACCAATCGTTCAATGATTGGTTCTGCTTCTTTGCCAAATTCCTGCTTTACTAACTGTGATATTTCATAAACCGTCCGCTTTCCGTCCATCTGTTTCCAGACAAAACTGCCATATTCATCCAATTTAATATGACTAATACGTGGTCTTTTAAATAACTTCTGTGCCAACCAGTTATAAAATCCCTTGTTGACTACATGCACCGTTACAATTCCCTTTTTATCTGCATCCCATGTATAAAGAGGATTACAGCAGGGAATAAAATCCATAAAGTTCTCTTTAACTTTCACTTTAACCTCCATTCTGCAGGCAGCACAAAACTCTTTTATGCTTTTTTGTTCTTACCAACGCAGAATTTCCATAAGGAAAATGTTAACAAAGCAAAGGCAATGATACCAATAATGTTTCCTACATTCGTATTCTGTAAAATCGGAATCAGATTCGGAAGGAACGTATTAATTGCATCACCCAGGTTTGTTCCATTTGGAAGACTAATAATAGCAAATACAGCCAGTAAAATACCTACTATACCTTCTCCTGCAATCAAACCAGAGCTATAAAGAACACCATTTTCAACTGCTCTCTTCTGCTCTTCCCCTTTCTTCTTCTTTTCCACGAACCATCTGACTGCGCCACCAATCATCATTGGCACACTTAAATGAATCGGAAGGTATAAACCAATCGCAAATGGTAATACCGGAATACCCAAAATTTCAACAATAATTGCAACAAATGCTCCAATGCCAACTAAAGTCCATGGTAAGTTGCCACCCATAACACCTTCAACAATCATTTTCATCAAAGTAGCCTGAGGTGCAGGAAGTTCACTTGTACCATAACCCCATGCAGTATCCAACAGATACAATACACCACCAATGGCTATTGCTGCTGCAAACACACCAATCAATTCACCAATCTGCTGCTTCTTCGGTGTTGCTCCCAGAATATAACCTGTTTTCAAATCCTGTGAGGTATCACCGGCAATAGATGCCACGATACAGATAACACCACCAATGGCAATCGCTGCTGTCATACCCGCCTGTCCAACGGTTCCCGTTGCCTTCAATGCAAGTGAAGATATTAAAAGCGTTGCAATTGTCATACCAGAAACCGGATTATTGCTGCTTCCCACAAGTCCAACCATTCTGGAGGAAACTGTTGCAAAGAAAAATCCAAAAATAACAACTAAAAAAGCTCCAAATAAATTAATCGGAATAACTGGCACTAACCAGATAGCCAGAACTAAAATAAGGACTCCAATCAGAATAAAGCGGATATCAATGTCCTGATTTGTACGTTCTTCTGTCTTTGCACCTTTACCAAAACCTTTTAATGCTTCCTTAAAAGTTTTGACAATCAATGGAAATGATTTAATCAGGCTCAAAACACCGCCACAGGCAACTGCTCCGGCACCAATATATTTAATATAATTTGTCCAGATTGCAAAAGAACCGCCCTCTGCGTATAACTCGGCAACACTGACTTCTGCTGGGAACAAAACAATATTCGCACCAAACAGGGCAATCAGAGGCATTAAAACAAACCATCCTAAGATACCACCACAAAACAGATAAGAGGAAATTTTCGGACCACAAATATAACCAACACCTAATAATGCCGGTAATACATCCGCGCCAAAACCGGAACCTTTGTATGCTGGAATCTCATAATGTACTTCACTTGGGAATGCTTTCAGACCATCCGTAATAAATTTATACGCTGCTGCAATACCAAGTCCTGCAAATACAGTGGTGGCTTTTGCGCCGCCTTCTTCTCCTGCCATCAAAACTTCTGCGCAGGCTTTTCCTTCCGGATAAGGTAATGTTCCATGTTCCTGGACAATCAACGCTTTTCTCAAAGGAACCATAAATAAAACACCAAGTGCACCACCAATAAACGCAATGGTTGCAATTTCCAGCAAGGAAGGTGCTTCAACACCCCACTCTTTTGCCCATAAAAAAAGTGCCGGAAGTGTAAAAATTGCACCGGCTGCCACAGATTCACCCGCTGAACCGATTGTCTGAACCATATTGTTTTCCAAAATGGATTCTTTTTTCAGGATAATACGAATAATACCCATTGAAAGAACTGCTGCCGGGATAGATGCTGATACCGTCATACCAACTCTTAATCCCAGATATGCGTTAGCAGCACCAAATATAACTGCTAATAAAATGCCCAAAATAATGGACGTTACTGTGAATTCCGGCATCGTCTTTTCTGCCGGAACAAAAGGTTTAAATTCTTTGCTTTCGCTCATTTTCTCTTTCCCTTCTTCTTATGCTCATATAAAGTTATTATAGCGGAAAATATGCAAAATAACAATCATTATCCGTTTTTTTTCATTTCGCCAAATTGCGGTAAAACAACCAGATTTTTTTGTATAAAAATTTTCTATTTTTGAAACAATTTTCATACAATATTTGCCAATTTTATGTTAGAATACATATAAAGTCAGGAGTGATTGTTTGGGCATTAAATTATCAGAACTAGAAGAAGGCAGTCAAATACTGCTGCACATCAGCAACAAAGAAAAATCAGTTGAGTTAGGAGCAGTACTTCGGAAACATATCAAGCATAATATTGCACTTATTACTTTGGAGTATGCTTCCCCGCAGAAACTGATTTTTAATAATGTACAGATCGATATGGAATATACACATAATGGTGAAATTCCTTTTATTTGGCGTGGAGTGAAAGTGGTTGCATATCAGACCGGATATCTTTTACAGGTTTTTGCCGACGGCATAAAACACAACCGCAGAGATTATTTCCGGGTCGGGGTATCCAAGACAGCACGACTTGGCATGATTAACAATGGACCCCGACAGGTTATGATTCGGGACTTGAGTCTGTCCGGTTTCTCTATAACCGACCGGAAGAAAGAATTGAAATTAAGTACTGGTGATGAAATTTCAGTCTTTTGGGAGGATATGGGGCACAATCTGAATCTGCGTGGGCGCGTGGTGCGCATTGAAGATACAGAAGATTTCCGTATTTATGGATTTGAGATATGTAATCTTTGCAAGGATTTGGCTTCCTATGTTAATGCCAAACAACGTCAGAATACCAGCAAATAAATTCTCATAATATAAAAAACAGCTGATTCCCCAGCTGTTTTTTATATGTCTTAAATTTGTACGAAACATTCAACATTTTTCTGTAAATGTTTGACTACCTGTTCGGTATCTGCTACCGCTTCCGCAATGGACTGCATTTCGCCCTCCATACTGATTGTATTGGTTACAACTCCTTCTACTTCCTCATTGCTCTTTGCAACCGTTTCGTTAATCATATTATTTGCTTCATTTACATTATGTACGCTCTGCATCAGTTCATCAATTGCATTTTTAAAGTTACGCATCATTTCATCCACATTTTCAGATGCCTCTGCATACTCTTTTCCTGTTAATTCCAGGGTATCATAATCTGCCATAACCTTTGTATTAACGAAATCCAACAGATTGGTTGCATTATTGGAAAGTTCTTCAACACTAGCGACTACTTCCATACTGATTTCCTGAATATTATTGGCAGTTTCTCTGGAACGGTCTGCCAACAAACGAATTTCTTCTGCTACCACCGCAAAACCTCTACCTGCTTCCCCTGCTCTGGCTGCTTCAATCGAAGCATTTAAAGCAAGCAGGTTAGTTGTACTGGCAATCCCCAGAATATCACCTGTTAATTCAGTAATCTGATGTATCTTTTCGCTGTTCTTAATGGATGCTTTTACCGCACCATCAATTTCTGTAATCACATTGGTTGCTTCCCCTTTGCTATGAACAGCTTTCTCCTCCATTGTGCTTGCTTTGGTCCGGATATCGGCTGCATAACTACTTCCGTCCTCTGCTGTTTTTAACATATCTTCCACAGAAGATTCTACTGCCAGCGTATCTTCTTTCACACCAACCACCGCATTCGTTACCTGCTCCATACCACCGGAAAGCTGATTTAAACTGCCGGAGTTGTTTTTGGCACTTTCATTTACTTTCTCCACATTGACAATAATGCCCTGCTGCTTCTCCTGTAAGGTGTCACAGCCTTCCACCAAAGCTCCGATAATCGTCTGCATCTGGGATACCAAATCATTGATTGCCATAGATAGTCTTCCAATTTCATCTTTTGACTTCACAGAAACTCTCTTGGTCAAATCACCTCTGTTTTCTTTGATACTGTTTACTAATTCATCAACCTGACCCGTCGCTTTTTGAATCGGACGACTAATCCATATTTTAACAGAAACAAGAATGATGCACATAACCACAATCAATGCAAGAATCGATGTTGCAAGAATTGCAGGAATCTGAGCCGCACTATCATTCATCCGCTTCTGTCCTTCCTGCATCTGCAGCGAAGTAGCTTCCAGCATTTCGTCCATATATCCTTCTATCTTCTCATCAAACATAGGAAGATTGGAAGTCGCAGATACATATGCTTGTGTCTTATTTTCCGCACTTGTTATCAGAAGACTGGCTACTGTTTTCTTATACTTCTCAAATTCTGCAGCAGCACCGTTGAAGGCTTCCTGTCTGGAGTCACCTTCTGCTAATAATCCCTGAAATTCTTCCATCTGGGCATCCATCTGGGCAATCTCAGCTTCAATCTCTGCCTGCAATTCCGGCATAGTTACCGCATTCGTCGTCATAACGTGGGTTAATACCTGACTATTGATATACGTAAACTGTCTGGATAACTCTGATATTTTCTCTTCCTCTGTTACCTGTGTTGAAACAATCTTATCACTAATATTGATGACTGCTGTCAACTTATTCGCCAACAAGCCAATGCAGACAATTGCGGCAACAGCCATCAAAAGAGTAAGCGACATAATCTTTACTTCAATACCACGTTTTCCCGTTCTGCTTTTATCCTTCCTTTTCGGTTTTTTCATATCATTTTCTTTTCTCATAGGCAACCCTCTCAAACCCTGCTATTATAATACCCCATAATACAACTCAAAGACCCCATATACATTACTGCAATGGGGCTTTGACAATATAATTACTATTGAATTATTATACCTTATTATCTAGTTCTTAGCAATCAGTTTTCCGCCACGTTTTGATACAACATCGAAAATTACGGCTGCTAAAAGTACAAGACCTTTTACCACTTTCTGCCAGTTCTGGTCTACACCCATAAGTGACATACCTAAGTTGATAACACCCATCAGAACAGCACCAACGATAACGCCTGGGACAGTACCGATACCACCATAAGCAGATGCACCACCGATGAAACAGGAACCAATAGCATCCATTTCATAATTCTGTCCATATGTAGGCTGTGCGGATGTCATACGTGCGATAGTAACCATTCCGGCTAATGCTGCTAAAAATCCCATATTGGTGTAAGCAATAAAGTAAACTTTATTTGTATTGATACCAGAAAGTTTTGTTGCTTTTTCATTACCACCTACTGCGTAGAAGTAACGTCCTGTTGTAGTATTAGATGTTATGTACGCATATACCAGAATAACAACAATAACCCAGATAAGAACACTTGGAATACCTTTATGCTGTGCTAATCTGTATGAGAAAATCAGAATTACTGCTGAAATTAAAATCATTTTTGCAATAGCAGTGCCTGTATTTCCTACTTCATAACCTTTTTTCATCTTAGTTGCTCTGTCTTTCATCTGCATAAAGATGTAAATAACAGTTGCAATCACACCTGCTAAAAGACAGGTAATATTTAAGGTAGAACCTCCAAAGAAATCCGGAATATAACAGTTTGCACCACCACCGAAAAGATTAACAAATGTGGTACAATCTTTAATGGAAATTGTCATACCATCCAGAACAATATTACTCAAACCTCTGAAAGCAAGCATTCCGGCTAATGTTGTGATAAAAGGAGGGATTCTGACAAACGCAATCCAGAAACCTTGAAAAGCACCGATTATAATACCGATTGCAAACATTACCAAAATAGCTACCCACATATTAACATTTTTATTCACCATAAGAACCGCACCGATTGCACCTACAAAACAAACTACGGAACCTACGGAAAGGTCAATG
>CAYVUF010000096.1:0-7843 GCA_964454605.1 uncultured Bacteroides sp. | reverse complement strand
TGTTAGCACCTTAATAGTACCACGCGAGTACCGTTTTTGATGCATAGAAAAAGTTTCTTTATCAAACTTCCTTCGTTAATGCAAAAAGTAACAAAATTTTCTGTAAAATAAAATTATGCCGTATAGTATAGGATGCCTGCAAAACAAATGTATCTGAATAAGAAAATATTAGTTGCCACGAAACTTGGCAGCCATTATAATAAAGCCATATGCAGACAAAAGAAAAGAAAGGGAGAAACCTTGTGGAAGATAAAAATATAAAGTACGAAAGATTATATACCATCTTATTATGGGGAATTGTGGCATGGTTTACAATTCTCTATATGACATTGATTTTCAGCCACAATATCTGGACAGATGAAGCATTTACGATTCAGCTTCTTCGCGGCAATATTCATGACATTATTGAAGGAACTGCAAAGGACGTACATCCGCCGCTTTATTACCTATATGCTAAGGTATTCTGGGAATTGTTTCATGGTAGTCTGATTGCGCAGAAGATAGCAACAATTCTTCCAATGACAGGGGTACTGGTAATTGGTGCAACGTTGATACGTAAGGAGTTCGGCAATCGTACCAGTTTATTGTTTTTGCTATTTATGACCTGTATTCCTTGTACGATGGAATTTTCGGTACAGGTGCGAATGTACTCCATCGCATTGCTGTTTGTAACGTTGTGTGGTTTTTATGCTTACAAAGCATTTTTTACTGGAAATTGGAAGGATTTTCTGATTTTTGCATGGAATGGTGTTTTGGCGGCATACACGCATTATTTTGCCTTTGTTTCAATCGTAGTAATTACCGGATTTTTATTGATTGCTATTTTACTATGGAACCGGAAAAGGATTGCTGCATGGGGAATCTCGGCGGTAGGAATGATTGTTGGTTATTTACCTTGGATGCCATATTTTATCAGACAGGTAACAAGTGTGGAGCAGGGATACTGGATACCGGAAATTACAGCACAGACTGTCTGGGATTATTTTGTATGGACTTTCAATCTGGAATTAGTACCGGGAATGGTTTTTGTGTTTCTGATTCTTTTAAAAGCAGTTAGTTTATTTAATATTGTCCGTATCGAGAAGTATAAAGAGAAAACAGATATTTTCGCCTTGATTTGTATGCTTGTTCCTACCTTTACAATGATTTTAGGTGTGGTGGCATCTGTTATAAAAACACCAATTTACCGGGACCAGTATATCTTACCGGCACTTGGATTTCTGGCACTCTTTTTTGGAATTGCGCTTAGAAAATCAAAACAATGGGTAATCGTATCAGTCAGTATTTTTTTATTGTTTGTAGGAGCAGTACAATATAAGGAATGTTTCCGTCAGGAATACCGCAGTTCTTATGTAGAGCAGACGGAAAACTTCTTTGCAGAGAATCTGGAAGAAGGAGATTTCATCGTCTATAACTGGAAGGTATATGGTTTCATATATGAATGTTATTTTGATGCAGAGCAGATGTCATATCTGGAAGATTTTGATTTTTCCCAGGATTTTCATACAGTCTGGTTTCTGCATACACAATGGGAACCGGAAATTCCACAGGAAATCATAGATGCTTACGGACTGGTAGTGGAAGATATGGGTACTTATGGTATTGAACAGAATGATTTTAATATCTATAAGGTATATAAGCAGTAAGCATCTGACGGAAAAGGAAAGGATATAACCTGAATGGAGAATATACTTTTTGATAGTAATGACATGGTAAAAGTTGGCTGTAATGACTGCAAGGGATGTTTTGAATGTTGTCAGGGAATGGGACAGTCGATTGTGTTAGACCCCTATGATATTTATATGTTGGAGAAAAATTTAGCCTGTTCTTTTGAAGCCTTGATGCAGGAAAAGATAGAATTAAAGGTCTGTGATGGATTGATTTTGCCAAATCTGAAAATGCAGGAAGATTCGGAAAAATGCGGATTTTTGAGTGAGGAGGGCAGATGCAGTATTCATGACTTCCGTCCTGGTTTATGTCGTTTGTTTCCACTGGGCAGGAATTATAAGGATGGAGAATTGAAGTATTTTTTGTTGGAAAATGTCTGTGAGAAGCAGAATCATACTAAAATGAAAATCAAAAAGTGGTTAGAAATACCGGATTTAAAGAACTACGAACAATTTTTAACGAACTGGCATTATTTTCGCAAGCAATTGCAGGAAGAACTGATGAAAATGGAGTCGGATGAAAAGATAAAAGCATGGAATATGAAGGTGCTTCAAATATTTTATCTGATGCCTTATGAAGAAGATTTTTATGGACAGTTTACGCACCGTTTAAAACAGTTTCGGGAAAGTATGTAATTAGAATAAGTAACAGGACAGAATGTAGAAGAGAGGATTTTGAAGAATGAAAATAGGAATTATGGGAGCTGGAAATATTGCAGCAACACTGGCAGGAACGATGCAGAAGATGGAAGAGGTGAATTGTTATGCAGTTGCCTCAAGAAGTTATGAGAAAGCAGAGAATTTTGCGAAAAAGTTTGGATTTCAGAAAGCATATGGTTCGTATGAAGAAATGTTAGCAGATAAGGAAGTAGAACTGGTATATGTAGCAACACCACATTCACATCATTATCAGCATATGAAAATGTGTATCGATGCTGGAAAACATATCTTGTGTGAGAAGGCTTTTACGGTAAATAGAAAGCAGGCAGAAGAAATTTTTCGCTTGGCGGAAGAAAAAGGGGTGTTGGTAACAGAAGCAATCTGGACTCGTTATATGCCATCCAGAGAGATAATTAACGAACAAATAAAAAAGATTGGTGAGGTAAAGACTTTAACAGCTAATCTGGATTACAGGATTGTGGACAAAGAGCGCATCATCAGGCCGGAGCTTGCAGGCGGAGCACTTTTGGATGTGGGTGTTTATACCATAAATTTTGCTTTGATGCATTTTGGAAACCAGATTGCAGATACCAATTCTGTTGTACATATGACGGATACAGGGGTGGATGGACAGAATGTGATTACTTTTTCTTATCAAGATAACAGATTAGCAGTTTTAACATCAGGTATCTATGGACTTTCTGATAGAAATGGTGTATTCTATGGTTCTAAGGGCTTTCTGGTAATTGATAATATTAATAATCCGCTGGAAGCAAAAAGATATAACAAAAACAGAGAACTTGTTGAAACAGTAAAAATGCCGGAGCAAATCAGCGGATATGAATATGAAATCAAGGAAACAATAGATTGTATCAGAAAAGGATTTATGGAGTGTCCTTCTATGCCGCACAATGATTCCTTGGAAGTTATGGAGATAATGGATGAACTTAGAAACAAGTGGGGCGTACATTATCCGAAGGAAATAGAAAGTCTGTAAGAAAAAAAGGAAAGAATAAGTTAAATTGAGGAGAATTATGAAGAAAATGATGAAAACGAGAAAATTGGTATGTATTTTAATGGCAGTTGCTATGAGTATCTGCTGTGTTGCATGTGGAAACGGAAGCAGTGCGAGCAGTTCTATTGAAGGAGAACTGACAGACATTATGGCAGAACTTTATGCAGATATGGATGTGGATGCAGAAACAAAGGGTGCAATACAGGGATATGTTTCTGAAAATATTACATCGGAGAATGAAGAGTATATTCTGGGCGTGACAGGTTTGCCTTATACGGAGGGAATTTTTTCTGCACCGGCAATGTCTTCCGTTGCCTATCAGTGTGTGCTTCTGCGTGTAAACCCAGAAGATGTAGAAACGGTAAAAGCTTCCTTGCTGGAAAATGCAAATCCAGATAAATGGGTGTGTGTATCAGCAGAAGCAGTTCTGGTTGAAAATGTAGGTGATTTGGTACTTTTCATCATGAGCACAGAAGATGTAGCATATGCAGTTAGCAGTGTTTTTCAGTCTTTGAAATAGTATCTCATAGAAGATTTTTCATATCTTCCGGCAAGGGTGCAGTAAAACACAATGATTTCTTTGTGATAGGATGTAAAAAGGTCAGTCGATGGGCATGAAGAGCCTGTCGGCTGATTTTTGTATTTTCTGGATGATAAAGGAAATCACCAATAAGTGGATAGCCTAAATATTTCATATGCACGCGAATCTGGTGTGTCCTTCCAGTTTCTAGACAAAGGTTGACAAAGGATAAATTATTTTCTTTGGATTCCTGCAAAACTTCATAGTGCGTAACAGCGTGTTCACCTTTTTCAAAATCAACGCAACGCTCAATTGTAGAACCTTCTAAACGGGCTATGGGAGCGTTGATGATTCCTTTTGTAGGAGAAATGCCGATACCGTCAACTAATGCCAGATATTCTCGCTTTATTTCCCGGCGGCTAATCATTTCCGATAAAATTCCGGCACTAAGCATATTTTTGGCTAAGATAGTCAGACCTGTTGTATCCCGGTCTAGACGATTGATACAGCGAAAGATAAATGGTTTGTTCTGACAGGCATAATAATAGGCAACGCCATTTGCCAGTGTATTTTCGTAATGGTTCAGTGAAGGATGGATTGGCATATTCGCGGGTTTATTTAGTACAAGAATCTCTTCATCCTCATATACAATAGAAAGTGGGAGATTGACGGGAATAATTTTTTCGGAAGAGGAGTCCTCTTTCATGATAACAGTGAGTTCTTCCCCTTCCTGTAAAAGGTAGGAAACATATTCCCATCGTCTATTTACCAGAATACTTTCCGGCAGTTTTTTCAGTGCAACAATATTTTGTCTGGAATAACCCTGTGATTCTAAAAACTGCTTAATAGTCATATTCTGTTGTTTTTCGGTAATTGTATAGGTAAGTGTCCGGTTCATAAATTTAATAAGCCTTTACTTCTTTCCATAATCCATTATAAAGAGAATCCCCTTCTTCTCCCAGATATACAAAAGTTTCCAGATTATCATATTGGCTAAGGTCTGGGAAAGCTATTTCGGAGTTTTTAATTTCTTCATCTTCAATCAGTGCTCGGGCAGCTTCATTCGGAGTAGAATAGGTAATATATTCAAAATTCATCAGTGCAATTTCAGGACGGCACATAAAATCAATAAATTTTTCTGCATTTTCCATGTTAGGAGCATTTTTCAAGATAACCCAGGAATCAATCCATACATTTGTGCCTTCTTCTGGAATGACATATACAAGATTTTCGTTTTCGCGCTGGGTATAAATTGCTTCACCAGAATAAATAACACCAATAGCTGCTTCATCACCAATCATTTTATCGCGTACCTGGTCGATAACGTATGCCTGTACCAGGTCTTTCTGAGCAATTAAATCTTCTTTGGCAGTTTGTAGTTCTGTTTCCTCCAAGGTATTCATGGAATAACCATTTTTCTTTTCGGCTACCATAAAAGCATCGCGAACAGAATCCTGCATCAGAATATTATCAGCATATTTTTCGTCCCAGAGCTGTGACCAGCTTGTAATTGGTTCATCTACCATGGTTTTATTGTAGAGAATACCAACCGTACCCCAACAGTAGGGGATGGAATATTTGTTCTCAGGGTCAAAACTTTGTGACTGTTCAAAGTACTGCGCACCGATATTTGCTTTTGCATTCGGAATATTATCGTAATTGATTTCTGCCAGCAGATTATTTTGAATCATTTTACTTATCATATAATCGGATGGACAGATAACATCATATTTGGCAGCACCGGATTCTACCTTTGGGTACATGATTTCATTGGTTTCAAATTCATCATATACAACTTCAATACCGGTTTCTTCTTCAAACATGGCAATTGTTTCAGGGTCGATGTATTCGCCCCAGTTATAAACGATAACCTGACCGTTTTCACCGCCTTTTGAACCGCAGCCGGTTGCAAGAGCCATGGAAGAGATGAGAAGAGCAAAAGCAATTCCTGTTTTTTTCATAGTGGATTCTCCTTTAACTGTTTTTCTTTTTATCCTTATTTGGTGTCATGTTTACCAAAAAAAGCAGAATAAGTACTGTGATAAAAATAATCGTGGACAAAGCATACATTTCCGGTTTGATTCCTTTTTTCACTTCGGTATAGATTTTGGTAGATAAGGTATCCACACCGGCGCCTTTGGTAAAATGGGTGATGATAAAATCATCCAGTGACATAGTAAATGCCATAAAGAAGCCGGAAGTAATTCCAGGCATTAAGTCCGGCAGGGTAACCTTAAAAAAAGCGGTTAAATGTGAAGCACCTAAATCAAGGGCGGCTTCATAAGTGCTTGGGTTTAATTGCTTCATACGTGGCATGATGCACAAAATCACATAAGGAATATTAAAGGTAATGTGGGAGAGCAGTATTGTCCCAAAACCAAACTTTAATCCCAGACTGATAAAAAGCAGCATCAGGGAAATTCCTGTTACAATATCAGCATTTAACATGGGGATGTTCGTAATGCCCATGAAAATAGAACGTGTTTTACGTTTCATATTGCTCATGGCAATGCAGGCAATCGTACCAATGATGGTTGCGGCAAGGGATGAAAGAACAGCAATCAATAATGTAGTTACCAGTGCTTCCATAATATCCCTGTTTTGAAAAAGTTCAGCATACCATTTGAGTGTAAAACCACCCCATTTAGAACGGGTTTTGCTGGCATTGAAGGAGAGCACGATTAACGTTCCGATGGGTGCATATAAAAAGAGAAAAATAAGGGATATATAAATTTTCTTTGCCATACTTTTCATAACATAGCCCCCTCTCCATCTTTGTCAAAAATAGCAGAAGCAATCATATTGATAAGAATGAAAATCATTAGAACAATAGACAGTCCGCTGCCCAAATGCCAATTAGCAGTCTGGGTAAATTCCTGTTCAATGACATTGCCAATCAGTAATACCTTGCTGCCGCCAAGAAGTGTGCTGATAACGAAAGTGGTAAGTGCTGGAACAAAAACCATAGTGATACCACTGATAATGCCGGGAACGGACAAGGGGAGTATGATACGGAAAAAGGTCTGTACATTGTTAGCACCCAAATCCTTAGCGGCATTGATTACATTTTTATCAATTTTCGATAACACATTATAAAGAGGCAGTACCATAAACGGCAGGAAATTATATACCATACCTAATACAATGGCATAAGGTGTGTTGATAATATTCAGTGCAGGAAGACCTAAACTTGTCAGAATATTATTTATAACACCTGTTTTTTCTAATAAAGTCTGCCACGCTAGTGTACGAAGTAAAAAATTCATCCACATGGGCAGAATGAAAATTAGAACAATGAAACTTTGTCTGCCTACTTTCATATTTGCCAGAATCATCGCAAGCGGATAGGCAAGAAAGAAGCAGATAAGGGTACTGATAAAGGATAAAAGCAAAGACTGCCACAGTGCTTTGGAGTGCTCTGCAGTAGCAATTGCAAGGATATTTTCGAAAGTAAAAGCACCTGTTTTGTCAGTCAATCCATAATAAAGAATCATACAGAGTGGTATTACAATAAACAGGATGGACCAGAAAATATAAGGAGTAGCTAATAATTTTTTCTTAGATGTCAATGGTAACCGCCTCCTCATCTTCTGATTCTGGTTTGTTCATAATCTGAATGTTGAATGGGTCTATCTTGATGCCTACTTTCTTTCCAACCGGGAAAAGAGAAGTTGAGTGCACAAGCCATTCAAAACCATTTGCCATAACTTCCATTTCATAGTGTACTCCTTTGAACATCAGATGGGTAACAACACCATTAAGAGTACCATGGTCTGGTTCTACAAGTTCAACGTCTTCCGGGCGGATTACGACATCCACTGGCTGATTGTTGCCAAATCCGGTATCCACACAGGCAAATTTTGCCCCAAGTATTTCAACCAGCTTATCCTGAATCATGGTAGCACCAATAATATTAGATTCACCGATAAAGTCAGCCACAAAAGCATTTTCTGGTTCGTTGTAAATGGCTTCAGGAGAACC
>CAYVUF010000095.1:0-7857 GCA_964454605.1 uncultured Bacteroides sp. | reverse complement strand
GGTATCCCGCCTTATGAAATCAAGCAGATTGTTACAGTTTGCAAAGCCTATTCTTCGGCAGTAGGAGCAGGTGCTTTTGTATCAGAAATCTTTGGGGAAGAAGCAGACGAATTAAGAAAACGCGGCGGTGATGGTGGTGAATTTGGTGCAACCACAGGCCGGCCTCGGCGTATGGGATGGTTTGACTGTGTGGCATCAAAATATGGCTGCCGGCTGCAGGGTACAACGGATGTGGCATTTACGGTTTTAGATGTGCTGGGTTATCTGGATGAGATTCCAGTTTGTGTGGGGTATGACATAGAGGGAGAAGTTACCACTGATTTCCCAGTAACCCATAAATTAGAGAAAGCAAAACCAGTGCTGAAAACTTTACCAGGTTGGAAATGTGATATTCGAGGCATCAGAAAATACGAAGACCTTCCGAAAAACTGTCGGGATTATATTGAATTTATCGAAGAGCAGATTGGGTATCCGATTACCATGGTTTCCAATGGACCAGGAAGAGAAGATATCATTTATCGGGAAAGTGGATTAAAGAAATAGAAAAATGGCGCAGCAGGGAATCTGTTGCGCTATTTTTGATAACAGAATATAATAGGATTCAGAAAAAAATGATTTTGCAAGGGGCAATCCTATGATAAATAATCTGGAATATTATAAAGTTTTCTATTATGTGGCAAAATACAAAAGTCTGACTCTGGCCGCTGGAGAACTGGCTATTTCACAGCCGGCAGTCAGCCAGTCCATGAAACAGTTGGAAGCAACGTTGGGTGCAACGCTTTTTGTCCGGGTATCCAAAGGAGTGAAGCTAACCAAAGAAGGAGAACTTCTTTATAGCTATGTGGAAAAAGGATATGAACAGATTGCACTGGGTGAAAAAAAGTTACAGCAGATGCAAAATCTGGATTTGGGGGAAGTGCATATTGGAGCCAGTGACATGACACTGCGTTTTTATCTGCTGCCTTATCTGGAGCGTTTTCATGAAAAATATCCGGGGATTAAAGTGAAAGTTACCAATGCGCCAACACCGGAAACCTTGCAGAATCTGCAGGAAGGCAAAATAGACTTTGGTATTGTCAGTGAACCTTTTGTCAAAGGGGAAGGCAGGAAGATAACGGTGGTGCGCCAGATAGAGGATGTTTTTGTGGCAGGGAGAAAATTTATTGCCTATAAAAACCGTATGATGGATTTGAAAGAATTGGAAGAACTGCCGCTTATCTGTCTGGAAGGCGGTACCAGCACACGCAGTTATATGGATGGTCTGCTACAGGAAAAGCAGGTGGAAATCAAACCGGAATTTGAACTGGCTACCAGCGACATGATTGTACAGTTTGCGCTTCGTAATCTGGGAATCGGCTGTGTGGTACGGGATTTTGCCAAGGAATATTTAGAGTCAGGGCAGCTTTTTGAACTGCGTTTTCATCAGCGAATACCGGGGCGGCATTTCTGTCTGGTGACGGATGTGAAAAATCCGCTTTCTGCGGCAGCCGGAAACTTGCTGGAAATGATATACGAAAGTGCTGATGTTGACTAGGTGCAGGGTTCAAGATATACTGGAAAAAGAATAATGAAGGAAAAAAGAGGGATTTCTATGATAAAAACAATTATTTTTGATATTGGAAATGTATTGGCAGACTTTACCTGGCAGGAATTTTTGGAGAAAAAAGGCTGCACAGGTGAGAACCTTGCGCGTATCGCCAAGGCAACGGTGCAGAATGAAAAATGGAATGAATACGATAAGGGTATGATGACGGACGAAGAAATCCTGCAGAATTTCATAGCAGGTGCACCGGAACTGGAAGAGGAGATTATCCGTTATTTTTCGAATCTGAAAGGGGTGGTATCCAGAAATGATTACGCGATTCCATGGATAGAAGAGTTGAAAAGCAAAGGTTATCAGGTATTGTACTTATCCAATTTTTCGAAGAGAGCAGAAGAGGATTGTGCAGATGCACTGGACTTTTTAAGTCATATGGACGGTGGTATCTTATCTTACAAAGAAAAAGTTATCAAACCAATGCCGGAAATTTATCAAATTCTGATAGAACGTTATCAGTTGATACCAGAGGAGTGTGTTTTTCTTGACGATTTAGAGCAGAATTTGCAAGGAGCAGCAGCTTTCGGCATTCATACCATTCGATTTGTGAACCAGAAACAGGCAATAGAAGAATTGCAGAAACTGGGGGTATCATAGACAAAGATGGCAGATTGTATTTTCGGACAGTTTCCAGTATAATATTGTGAATAGGTTTGAACGGTAACCGTTTCATACTGAAAAGTGTAGAAGCAGCGTTTTCCTGAGGCAACAGCAGGGAAAAAGCTTTGTTTGCAGAATTGAGGAGCAACATGGATAAGAATGAGTGGTATCAGATAGGTGAAGATATAAAGAAGCAGGTACAGCAGGCTGTGGATGCCAATGACTTTTCAAAGTTAAGCAAAACCATTGGTGAAACGGTGGGACAGGCAGTTGGTGATATGAGCCGGGGTATCAATGATGTAAGCAGAAGCATTAATGATGTGGGAAAGAGCATCAATGATGCGATTCAGGATGCACGTGACGGTTTCCAGCAGGGAGTGGGAACACCACAGCCGCCCCAGCATCAGAAATGGGAAAGGTATCAGGGAAGGGTGACTTATGCGAAACCTAATTTAAGACCAGATGCCAGACTTTTTAAAAGAAATCCTTCGGGAAGTGTGTCGGGGGTTGTCTGGATGGTGCTTGGCTTTGGCACAATGGGATTTGCACTGCGGGCGTTTATCTATGCGATGGTAAGTGCAGTGCTGGGAACAGGAACCATGGCAGCAGTTACCGTTCCAACAGTGACAGCGGCGGCAGGACTGGCACTAGGAATGTATGGGGCGAAGATAAAGGGAAGAACCAGACGTTTTCAACATTATGTTGAGATTGTCAAAGAAAGATTGTACTGCTCCATTGAAGAACTGGCAGCGAAGACTGGAAGAAGTCAGCGTTTTGTCCGGAAAGATTTAAAAAGGATGATGCAGAAAGGGATGTTTCTTCAGGCACATCTGGACAAGAAGGAACAGTGCTTTATCGCAAGTGATGCAGTGTATCAGCAATATATGCTGACCCAGAATCAGTTTGAACAGAAACAGAGGATGGAACAGGAAATAAGCCAGAAACCAGACAACGGAGAAACAGGCGGTAAGAAACTGGATGCGGAAGCGCAGAAGGTACTGGAGGAAGGCAGAGATTACATTCGCATGATAAGAATCTGTAATGATGAAATTCCGGGAGAGGAAATGTCGGAGAAGTTAGATAAGTTAGAACTTCTGGTAACACGTATTTTTGCCCAGGTTGAGAAAGAGCCGGAGCTGGCACCGGAATTGCAGAAGATGTTAAGCTATTATCTGCCGACGACCCAGAAACTTCTGGAAGCATACCGGGATTTGGATAAGCAGAATATTGATGTGAAAAATATTTCAGATACCAAGAGAGAAATCGAAACAACTGTTGATACCATTAACAATGCGTTTGAAAAATTTCTGGATGAACTGTTCCGGGATAAGGCATGGGATATTCAGTCTGACATTTCGGTATTAAACACCATGCTGAAACAGGATGGGTATTTAGAAAAAGATTTCGAAACAAAGTAAAAGGAGAAGAAAAATGAGCGAAACAGATGTAAAAGAAACAACGGTACCAACCTTAGTATTTGGAGAGGTGTTAGAGGAGAAACAGGTTCCAGCAGAAGAAACTGGAAAAGCAGTACAGGAACAGTTAGACGAAAGCATTCTGACAGAAGAAGAGAAAAAAATGGTCGACGAGTTCAGTAAGCAGATTGATTTACATAACTCTAATGCTATTTTACAGTATGGTGTGGGCACACAGAAGAAGATGGCTGATTTTTCCGGTGATGCTCTGGAAAATGTAAAAACAAAGGATTTAGGCGAAATTGGCGAGATGCTTTCTGGCGTAGTAGCAGAATTAAAGGACTTTGATGAAGAAGAGAAAGGTTTTCTTGGAATTTTCAAAAAGACATCGAATAAAATTGATGCACTGAAAGTAAAATATTCAAAGGCGGAAACGAATATTAACAGAATCTGTCAGGCATTGGAACAGCATCAGGTGCAGTTGATGAAGGATGTTGACCTTCTAGATAGAATGTATGATTTGAATTTAACTTATTTTAAGGAATTGTCCATGTATATTCTGGCAGGTAAGAAGAAATTACAGCAGACAAGAGAGAATGAACTTACTGCATTATTAGAAAAGGCAAAAGTAAGCGGTCTGCCGGAAGATGCACAGGCGGCAAGGGATTTGGAAGCACTTTGCGACCGGTTTGAGAAGAAGCTGCATGATTTGGAATTAACCAGAATGGTTTCCATTCAGACAGCACCGCAGATTCGTCTGGTACAAAACAGTGATACCATGATGATAGAGAAAATTCAGTCTACTGTTGTAAATACGATTCCTCTCTGGAAAAGCCAGATGGTACTGGCACTTGGAGTCAGCCATGCGGAGCAGGCAGCAAAAGCACAAAGAGAAGTATCGGATATGACAAATGAACTTCTGAAGAAGAATGCGGCAGTTCTTAAGACTGCGGCAGTGGAAAGTGCCAAAGAATCAGAAAGAGGTATTGTGGATATTGAAACATTGAAAAATACCAATGCTTCTTTGATTTCTACGTTGGATGAAGTGATGAAGATTCAGGAAGAAGGAAGAGTAAAGAGAAGAGCAGCAGAGGTTGAAATGCAGCATATGGAGGAAGAATTGAAACAGAAATTGCTGCAGATTAGTTCCAAATAGCAGGCGACATAAAAACGGATGGATTTGACTACGCATTTCCATCCGTTTCTTTTGTTTGTGGTTCTTTCGTTTCAAATTGCTGCAGGTTTTCCTCCCGACGTTTGTGTAAAATACCAGAAAACCAGATAAATATCCAGCATAAAAAGGGAAGTCCCACAGTGGCAAGAAGGCAGGCAGAAAACAATTTGTCAGAGCCTTCAAAATCCAGACAGGCAAAAAGGAAAGTAAGCAGATACAAGCAAACTAATAGGACAACACAAAGGAGTGCTGCAATCTGTTTTGGAGTTTTCTTTCTTTTTTCTTCCATAAAAATCCTCGTTTCTGTTTCGCTAGTCTTTTTCGTTACTAAAAAAATAACATAATTTCTGATATTTGTATAGTGACAAAACCGCTAAAATAGCTTATGATTAAGAAAAAGTTAGCTAAAAAAGAAAAAATGTGATTAAAAAATTAGCTAAAAGTAGTTATCGGTTAAGCGAGAGAAGGAGAAAGTTTTATGGAGAAGATGCTGATTGACGGGAACTGGCAGATGAAAATTGTGGGTGAGAATGTATATGGCATTTCCAATGACTGGATGGATGCCAGCATACCGGGTTCTGTGTACAGTAATCTGTTAGACAAAGGTCTGATGCCTGACCCCTATTATGGGATGAATGAATTGGATGCACTGAAACTGATGGAGCAGGATTTTGACTTTCAGACCAACTTTGTTCTGACGAAAGACCAACTGGAAAAGGATTTTCTTCTGCTGCGTTTTGATGGAATAGATACTTTGGCGGATGTTTTTTTCAATGAGATATACTTAGGTCATTGTGATAATATGCACCGTACCTGGGAATTTGATATTTTAGAAGCAGCCAGAGAAGGGGAAAACAGACTTACCATTCATTTCCTTTCCCCTACCAGATTTATTGAACAGGAAAATGAAAAGGTATATACAGGCGGTGCGCACGAATGTATGAAAGGCTTTCCCCATCTTCGAAAAGCACATTGTATGTTTGGTTGGGACTGGGGTCCAAGACTGCCTGATGTTGGTATTTTCCGAGAAGTTTCTGTTTTGTATGGTGAAATGGCTCGTATTGAACAAGTTTACATAACACAGGAATGGGAAGAAAATGTGAGGATACGCTTTGATGTTACAGCGGAATGTTTTGCCCAGTGGCAGGAGGCAGAGGAGAAACTGGTATATAAGACAGCTCTGTATGACCCGGAAGGAAAACTGCTTGCGGCAAAGTCCTCACAGAAGGAACAGGATTGGGACAGTATCCTGGTAGAGCATCCGCAAAGATGGTGGCCGAATGGATATGGCAGTCAGCCATTGTACACAGCAGAAGTGGTTTTGGAAGATGAGAATGGAGTAAGGCTTGATTCCTTTGTCAGACGAATCGGACTTCGTACCATGACAATAAATCAGGACAAGGATGAGTGGGGAGAATGTTTTGCCCATGAAGTGAATGGAGTAAAAATATTTGCCATGGGAGCAGATTATATTCCGGAAGACAATCTGTTATCCAGAGTAACCAGAGAGCGTACCAGAAAATTATTGGAAGAGGCGGCAGCAGCAAATCATAACAGCATTCGTGTCTGGGGCGGTGGTTATTATCCGGATGACTGGTTTTATGATATTTGTGATGAGCTTGGACTGGTAGTTTGGCAGGATTTTATGTTTGCTTGCGCTTCCTATGAACTGAATCAGGAGTTTGAACGCAGTATTTGTGCGGAAATTCGTGACAATGTCAGAAGAATCCGTCACCATGCCTGTCTTGGCTTGTGGTGCGGCAACAATGAAATGGAAACCCAGACACTGGATAAAGCATGGGAGCCATCCATCAAACAGAAATACGATTACATTAAATTATTTGAATATATTATTCCCAAAATTCTGGAAGAGGAAGACCCGGTAACCTTTTACTGGCCATCTTCGCCATCATCCGGTGGAAATTTTGATAATCCCTGGGATGAAAACAGAGGCGACACACATTACTGGGATGTATGGCATGGAAACAAACCATTTACAGAGTATCGGAAATTCCATTTCCGGTATTTGTCCGAATTTGGGTTCCAGTCCTTCCCTTGCTTGAAAACGGTGGAAACATTTACGACACCAGAGGACAGAAATATTTTTTCCCGGGTTATGGAAATGCACCAGAGAAACAAAGCAGCTAATGGTAAGATTTTAGATTATTTATCGGCAACGTATCTGTATCCCGCATCTTTTGAAATACTGTTGTATGCTTCCCAGCTTCTGCAGGCAGATGCTATTCGTTATGGTATTGAGCATTTCCGAAGACACCGGGGCAGATGTATGGGAACGGTGGTGTGGCAGTTAAACGATATCTGGCCGGTAGCATCCTGGGCAAGTATCGATTATTATGGCAGATGGAAAGCATTGCATTATGCAGAGAAAAGAGCCTTTGCACCAATCATGATTTCCTGTGAAGAAATGGGGGAACTGAGTGAACGCCCATTCTGTATCGCACAGCCTGCTCCAATTGAAAAATCGGCAAGACTGCATGTGGCAAATGAAACTATGGAAACGGTAAAGGGAATCGTAAAATGGGAACTGCGAAATCCAGACAGCAGCATTCTCTGTTCTGGGGAGGAAAAGGCAACCGTTCCGGCACTGGATGGTGTGTGGTTAGACAAACAGGATTTCTCTGCTTATGATGAGCTGGCGGTATATCTCAGCTATTCCTTTGAAGTAGGGGGACAGGTGGTGTCGGAAAATACCTGTCTGTTTACGGCACCAAAACATTTTGCTTTCGAAAATCCAAGATTGACCTGCCGCAGAGAAGGAGAAGAACTGGTTCTTTCGGCTTCGGCTTATGCCAAAAATGTGGAGATTCAGGGAGTGGATGGTGATGTGAAATTAGCAGACAATTTCTTTGATATGAACAAGGGTGAGAAACGTGTTGCTATCATAGAAGGGGATGCAAAAGATTTTTCCGTAAAATCGGTATATGATATACGGTAATAATTAAGAACAGAACACAGCAGAAATGTAAAAACCTCTGACATATCATAGAGTATGCCAGAGGTCTTTTTAGGGGAGGATAAGTATTTCCTTATCTTTTGACTAGTAACAGTAT
>CAYVUF010000094.1:0-7859 GCA_964454605.1 uncultured Bacteroides sp. | reverse complement strand
CCGGTTGGTGATTGGGGAACAGAGCAGCCTTTCGTCACTTTTGTGAATGGGCAGGGAAATACTTATGTGGAGTATTGCGATACGATTCGCAAGATTGCTGGGACAAAAGGATACCCAGTAATTGATTTGCAGAATTGCGGCATTACCATGGAGAATATGCAACAATATATTACCGATGGTGTACATTTGAAGCCGGAGGGAATGGTTCTGGTTCAAGAGAGAGTTCAGAACACCCTCAAAGAATATGGTTATGAATAAAAAAGAGGACAGGAATCCATCTTGATGCCTGTGTGAAAGAGTGCTGATTGATACAAACGTGATTCTGGATATGATTTTTAACAGAAAAGGATTATGCAGATTCTTTGTTAGCAGTAAAAACACCACTGGAATATCTGCAGAGTTTCTATTAGTACATCAATAGGCGGTAGATAAAAAATTATCTACCGCCTATCTTATTCTATTTTCCTTCATGATATTCTTTTTCTGTATTGACGTTCCAGATGTTATCTTTGGATTGGATACCACCTACAATATTTTTTACCGTTTCAAAAGAAGTTACCATAGAATGGTCGATATTGTTATATCGATGCTGTCCGTTTCGGCCTACACAGTACAGATTGTCGATTGTATTCAGATATTCAATCAGCGTATCCATTTGTGCATAGGTATCAAAATAGGCAGGATATGCTTTCTTCACACGTTCTACATGGGAGTCCATCACATCAGCAGGGCTGTCGATAAGTCCCATTTTCACAATTTCATTTACTGCAAATTTTGTAAAGTCTGCATCCGACATGGTCCAGTATTCATCGCCTTCGAATACAAAATATTCCAGACCTATCCAGATAGTGTGCTCTAAGTCCTTAATCATATAAGGCGACCAGTTGTTGTAAATCTGGAAACGTCCCAGTTTTACAGAACGGTCATGTACATAAACCCAACAGTCCGGTACGATATTTCCAATGGTTTTCATTTTTGTTTTATTCTTAAGATTCAGCTTCGGAAGGAGAAGTCCTACGGTCATATAGTCACGATAAGGCAGACCGGCTGCAATTTCGGCAGGCTGTTTTGGAACATCATTCATACCCGCAATTAAGTCTTTCACTGGCATGGAAGAAATGAAAATATCACCATCTACGGTTACTTTTTCCCCATTTGTCTCGTAAGTTAAAGAGGTAATATGGTTCGAAGCATCTTTGTGCAAACCAGTTACTTTGCTGTTGCGCAAAATAATGCCGCCCATTTTTTCAATTTCCTGTGCGGTTACATCCCATAACTGTCCAGGACCAAGTTTGGGATAGCTGAATTCTTCAATCAGGGATGTTTCTACCTGTCGGTTCTTCTTGCCAGGGAGCATTTTACTGAAGACATCCTTGATAATCGCCATAATGGATAACCCTTTGACACGCTGTGCGCCCCAGTCAGGAGCAATAATACTGGGATGTCTGCCCCAGAGATTTTCGGTATAATTTTCAAAAAACATAGAATAGAGTTTTTTGCCAAAACGATTTACGTAAAAATCCTCCAGAGAGTTCTCTTTCCGTTTGTGGAACAAAGAAGCCAGATAACTGAATCCCACCTGGATGGTAGTAAGCAGTCCCATATTCTTAAAGGTTTCAAATTTCAGAGAAATCGGATAATCAAAAAATTTCTTATTAAAATAAATACGGGACACACGATTGCGGCGAAGCATAACCCGGTCCGTTTGTTCTGGGTCAGGGCCACCCTTGGAAAGTTCCATTTTCCGGTCCAGAACAATGTCATCATAGGTCGGCGCACCCTGCAGGGGCAGCATATGATTCCACCATTCATTTACTTCCGGTACTTTGGAAAAAAAACGGTGACCGCCCATATCCATACGGTTGCCTTTGTAGTTTACTGTTTTGGAAATACCGCCCATATCGTTTGATTCTTCCAGAACGGTTACTTCATAATCTTTGCTTTGCTTTAAAAGCTCATAGGCAGCAGTAAGTCCGGCAGGACCTGCACCGATTATATACACTTTTTTCATGAAACACCTCTCATTGTCATTCCACGTGGCATTGATAGTTTCAATAACCACAGATAAATATATCTTACCACGTTTAAAGTTCGATGTACAGACTCGCTTGCCAATTATAGGGAAATGGGATATTCTATAAAATAGATGATAAAAATAAAAGAAAGGCAGATTTTTGTCTATGATTCAGATAATGAGTTTTCTATTCTGGCTGCTTATTATACCGTTTTGTATGGGTATGGTGCCAGGAAAATGGATACCAGAGAAAAAAAGAAATCCAGGCGTGATTTTACTTGCGGGCTATCTGTTTATGTGGGCGGTTTATGAAGTGATAACAATTCCCGCAGTTGTATGGATTGCCTATCATAATTTCAGCATTGCTGCCGACATTTTTGCGACAGCCGCTATTTTACTGGCAATAGCAGGTCTTCTTTTGTGGTGTCGGGATGGGAAAAAAAATCAAGGCAAGGCAAACTGGTTTCGGTGGAATCAGTGGAATGGTGCAGAAATGAGTCTGGAAACCAAGATAGAATGGGGACTGTTTTTGGCTGTGCTGGGATTTCAATTATATATGGCACTGACCCGCACTTCTTTCGATGGAGATGATGCCTATTATGTAGTGCAGTCCTTGATGGCACAGCAGAATGATGCTATGTATAAAAATCTTCCCTATACCGGACGTTCAGCAGTTTTGGATGTACGTCATGCGCTGGCAGTTTTTCCGATGTGGATTGCTTTTGTGGCAGTGAAAGCAGATTTGCACGCAACGATAGTATCCCATGTGGTGATGCCGCTTGTACTGATACCCCTTACCTATCTGGTGTATTATGAAATCAGTAAAGTTCTTTTTCCAGAAAAAAGAGAGAGCCGTCCAGTTTTCATGATTATCATGGGATTGTTTCAGATATTCGGGAATGTGTCTATCTATACCAATGAAACCTTCTTCCTGACAAGAACGTGGCAGGGAAAGGCAGTTGCAGGAAGTCTGGTGATTCCCATGACATTTCTGGTACTGTTCTGGCTGTTTGAGGAGAAAAAGAAGAGGGCAGGTTTGTGGTTTGTTCTTGTGTGTGTCAATATGACAGCGGGAGTGTGCAGTTCCATAGCAGTTTTTTTAACCACTATTTTGTTGGGAATTGCAGCGGTGTGCCTGCTCTTTGTGACAAGGGACTGGAAAGTACCTGTGAAGCTGGGACTGACTTGCATTCCAAATGCAGTTTATGTATTGTTGTATTTATTCCTGAACAGATAGGAGAGAGTTGTCCATATGTGGGGTATTTTTTTAGAAAGTCTGGTAATTTTTAAAAATTATGTAGGATATCATCAGAATAAATTTTTGTTTGGTATTTTTCTGTTCTTTTTATTATATTTGTGGTTAAAAGAGAAAAATAAGATTTGCAGGGCATTGTTTGTTTACGTGCCAACGGTTATTTTGCTCCTTTTTTTCTGCCCAGTTTTTCGTAGGGTGTTTGTAGCGTTGTTAGATGATGCGGAAACCTACTACCGTTTGCTGTGGCTGCTGCAGATGAGTCTTATCAGTGCCTATGGAGCAGTGAAATTGTGCGGTAAATATCGGAAGACAGGTCTGGTGGTAATGACGATTGCGGTAATTGCATGCGGAACTTATGTTTATCAGAGTGAACATATTACCAAGGCAGAAAACTGGTATCATCTGCCGCAGGAAGCAGTAGAAGTGGCAGAATTGCTGGAGCCGGAAGAAGGACGTGTGATGGCAATTGTTCCGGCAGATTTGATTTATTATATCAGACAGTATTCGGCACGAATCAATATGCCCTATGGCAGGGAAATGCTGATTGCGCGTTGGGATTATTATAACGACATCTATGAGGCAATGGAAGAAGCCGAAGTGATTGAAACAGCTTCTTTCGTAGAATTGACACGTGCTTATGGCTGTCAATATGTCGTGTTAAGTAAAGAAAGAAAAACAGAAGAACCGTTGACAGAGCATGGATTTATTCTGTATGCCCAGACGGAAAAATATCTGATTTATCAGGATACGGAGCTTGGTGAGTAGCAATGTTATTTAATTCTTATATATTTGTATTTGCATTTTTTCCCATATGTCTGATTGGTTACTATGCTTTGCTGCACTGGAAAAAGAAAGAACTGGCACAACTTTTTCTGACAGGAATGTCATTATGGTTTTATGGCTATTTTCAAGTGAACTATCTGCTTGTTATGCTGGGCAGTATATTGGTGAATTATCTTTTCCACAAGATATTGTCGGGAAATCTGAAGGGCTCTGCGGCAAAAATTATGGCAGCAGCGGCAGTGACTGCTAATTTGGGAATTTTGTTTTATTTTAAATATTTTGACTTTTTTATCAGTAATCTGAATGCAGTATCCGGCACGAACTTTTCACTGTGCAATATTGTGCTGCCGCTGGGCATTAGTTTCTTTACTTTTCAGCAGATAGGATTTGTAGTGGATACTTACCGGGGAGAGGTGAAAAACTGTAATTTCCTGGAATATATGTTGTTTGTATCCTTTTTTTCGCAATTGATAGCGGGACCGATTGTGAGCCAGTCAGAGATGCTTCCGCAGTTTAAAGCCATGACAGAGAAGAAGTTTGACTGGGAACAATTTGCGAAAGGTTTTATGCTTTTTGTATTCGGATTGTTTAAAAAGGTAATTCTGGCAGACACGTTAGGAGCCGGCGTAGATTTTGGATATCAGAATCTGGAGATACTAGGCAGTCTGGATGCGTTTCTTGTGATGATTTCCTACACCCTGCAGCTTTATTTCGATTTCAGCGGTTATTGTGACATGGCAAGGGGAATTGGACATATGCTTGGTATGGAGATACCGATAAACTTTCATTCGCCTTATAAGGCAGTGAATATTATTGATTTCTGGAAAAGATGGCATATTACGCTGAATCGTTTTTTTACCCGATATGTGTATATCCCCCTGGGCGGTAATCGTAAAGGAGAGGCAAGAACTTATCTGAATGTTTTTCTTATTTTTTTCTTAAGCGGTATCTGGCATGGTGCGGGCTGGAATTTTGTAATATGGGGGATGCTGCATGGCATTTTGTACGTATTAACCAAATGGTGGCAGGAGCATGTGAAAAAAGAGCATACGAAATGTTTGGGGAGTGCTGCCCGGATGTGGCTTTCCCGCATCGCCTTGTTTCTCTACGTCAGTGTGGCATGGATTTATTTTCGTGCAGCGGATGTAACGCAGGCGAACAAGATGCTGGGCATCCTTGTGAGTGGAAAAATACAGAAGTTGTCTATGGAACTGGCAGAATGCTTCCAACTGGATGAATTCTGGTATGTCCTGAAGGTATTGCATCTGGATGGAATGGCTTACAGCAGATATGTGTTAATGTTTGTGATGCTGGCAGCAGGACTTTATCTGGCTATGATAAGCAGGAATGCGGCGGAAATAGCAGAACGTGCAAAAGGAAAAATGTTGTCGGCGGTATTTGTCAGTGTTCTTTTTGTATGGTGTATACTTTCCTTTTCACAGGTCAGCACCTTTTTGTATTTCAATTTCTAGTTGTTATTTTGGTTGCAGTGAATAATGGAAATGAGGAGCTTACATGAATCGATTTAAAAAATGGCTTTTGCTAAGTGCATCATTGATTGGTTTTATGCTTACGTCAATTGTGGGAATGGTTGTTTTTATTGACCCATTTTTTCAATATCATGCGCCGCTTGAAAACTTTCCCTATCTGGTGGATAACCAGTTGAATCAGAATCCGGGTATGGCGAAAAATATGAGATATGACAGTGTGATACTGGGTTCTTCCATGACCGTTAATTTCAACACAAACTGGTTTGAGGAATTGCTGGAGCTTCACCCAATTAAGTTAAATTATAGTGGTGCTTATCCAAAAGACCAGTCGAATATTATGAAAATCATTTTTCAGAGTAATAATCAGGTGGATGCGGTTTTTCTGGGTGTGGATGTTATGACTTATACCGGTGGTGTGGAAGAAACAAAGTATCCGATTCCGGAGTATCTGTACGACGATAATTATATCAATGATATTCAGTATGTTTTTAATAAAGATGTGGTTTTGAATTATATCCTGCGCCCCATGGCAGACCCGGAGAAAACAGATTTGGCTACGGTTTATGCAAGCTGGTGGACTGATGAATACTATAACAAGCAATGGGTTATGCACAACTATGTACAGCCGGAGAAAATTGAAAAAGAAACGCCGGAAGAAACCTACCTTGGGAGTGTAAAAACGAATCTGGATGTGAATATTTGTCCGTATGTGGAAGCAAATCCGGATACAACTTTTTATATTTTTTTTCCGCCATATAGTATTTTGTATTGGCATGATGTTATTTGTGAAAATCATCTGGAAGCTACAATGGCAGAGTATGAGTATATTGCAGACAGAATGCTTGGTTACGATAATGTGAGAGTATTCTTTTTCCCGAATCAGGAATGGATTGTGACAGATTTGGATAATTACGCGGATTATAGTCACTATCATAGTGATATCAATTATTATATGACACAGTGTTTTGCAGACGGAAAATGTGAAATAAGGTCAGAACAGGAAATGGAGAAAGCATTGCTGCAGATGCGGCAGGTGATTGCAGCATTTGATTTTGAAGAATTGTTTTCACAAGAGTATTAAGACTTGGGTGTAAAAAAGAGGTTTTCCCTTTTCCATGTTGGATAGGAAAAGGAGAAACCTCTTTTGGTTTGTGAAAAATCTTTTGTTATTCCTGGTTCTGTGAAGCGGGAAGAATACAATCGACAAAGCGTTGCGCCAGCAATTCTCTTCCGGCATCGTTAAAGTGAATGTAGTCGGTCATGTAATCTAAGTAATTGTCTTCGTTGATAGAACCATAGAAGTTATCAATGATAGACACACCACAATCACTTGCTACATCAATTTCTTTCAGAAGATAATGACTCAAAGTACCATTTCCTAAGTCGATACGGTCACCATTTTCAAAATTGCCTTCCTCGTTGATGTTATGACAGAAGGTATGGGACATCAGTACAATACGGATATGAGGATAAGTTTCTTGAATCTGTGTAATGGCAGTACGCAAAGCTCCGGTATATGCAACCACAGAATAAGGGTCATTCGGGTCATCCGTAGGTGTTTTGCTGATATAATCAATACCATCATACATAACACAAAGAATATCCACGTCGTTCATATTCAGATTCTGGAGCATTTCCACTGTTGGAACAAAGTCTGGGTCATAACTGTAATACGCAGCATCCATAATCAAGGAAAAATCTCCAGTACAAAGAGCATTTGCCAGATAAGAAATGCTGAAAGCATCCATCCAATAACCATCATTAAAGTAATCAAAAGTAGCAGCTGCTTTGGAACCAGTAAAAGAACCGTTGTAAACAGTAGCACCGGATTTGGCAGCAATTTGTTCGGAAAGACCAAATTCCCCTTTGTTTAAAGAAAATGGGTCATTTCCCAGACACAGGATAGTGGTTACTCCATCATCTTCATGTCCTTCCAGTTTGTCAGGTGCCAGTGGGATAATACTATCCAATGCTTCTACATCAAAATCAGTGGTCTGATAATTCGGGTCATAATCGGATGGAACCCCTTTATTCCATTTGTACAGTTTGTAAACGCAGACAATCGCAATAATCAGAATAGCAGACAGAAAAACAATATGCAGATTGATGCGAAAGGATGCTTTCTTTTCAGTATCTTGTTTCATAATTCCTCACATTCTGCCGTTTTGCGGCGGTAAATATTTTCTCATAATAATCCCATTTCTGCGCATGCTTTTCACGCTAATCCTGTGTGCAAAAATTTGCATAGATTGATTTCCCACACGATACTTTACAGAATATATGGGATAATTATTTCCATATATGGTTTATTTTACTA
>CAYVUF010000093.1:0-8013 GCA_964454605.1 uncultured Bacteroides sp. | reverse complement strand
GTCTGGTAAGCAGATGACACCTGCCGGAGCAACGGAAATTATGGAAATATTAGGAAAAGAAGAATCTCTGGCAAGAATCAGAAAGGGAATTGAAAAGTTACAGAATGCCTGATTTGATTGAAAATGAAGTTCAAAAAGAAGCAATTAGGACCGTTTCCGGAGTTCTGCAATTACTTGCAGGACCTGGAAGCGGTAAAACTTTCGTTACCATACAACGTATTAAATATCTGATTGAAAAATGCGGCATCAGACCAGAAAATATTCTGGTGATAACCTTTACCAAAGCAGCGGCACTGGAAATGAAACAGCGTTTTTATGCACTGATGCAGGGTAAAATGCCGCCTGTTACTTTCGGTACTTTTCATGCAATCTTTTATCATATCTTACGACAGACCGGACAATATCAGAATTATTCCCTGATTACGGAAATGGAAAAAAGAAAATTGCTGCTGCAGATATTAAAAGTGCCGCCAAATCTTTTGCTGACTAGTGATGATAAGGTGGACTGTCTGCTGCGAAATATCAGCCAATTGAAAAATGGCGGCAGTGTTTCTTATGGTATTTTTTCGAAAAAGGAATTGTTACAGTATTATCAGGAATATAATCAATATCTGGAAGAATTTCAGAAAATGGATTTTGATGATATGGGGTTGCATTGTCTGAAAGTGTTGCAGGAACAGCCTGAAATTTTAGCAAAATGGAGGGAAGTTTATCGTTATATTCTGGTGGATGAATTTCAGGATATCAATGAGGTGCAATATCAGATTGTGAAAGCAATTGCAGGAGAAAATCCTAATTTATTCGTGGTTGGTGATGATGACCAGTCAATTTATGGGTTTCGGGGTGCCAGACCGGAAATTATGAAACAGTTTGTAATGGATTTTCCACAGGCAAAACAGCTTCTGTTAGATACAAATTATCGCTGTCATGAGCAGATTGTGAAAAAATCTCTGGCGGTTATTGGAGAAAATAAGAATCGTTTCACAAAGAAAATCAAAGCGGCACATCAGAATGGCAAAGGTGTTTTGTTCCATCCATTTATGGATACCGAGAAAGAATATGACTGGCTGACTGCTAAGTTGAAAGAAATAAGTATTTCCGGGCAAAAAGCGGCAGTGATATACCGGACGAATTATGAATGTAATCTTTTGGCAGAAAAATTACTGTTTCAGGGGATTCCTTTTTCTATGAAAGAACCACTGCGCAGTCAGTATGACCATTTTGTTATCAAAGATATATTGGCATATATGGAATTTGCAAATGGCAACCGGACCCGGGAAATTTTTCATCTGATTATGAATCGCCCGCTCCGTTATCTAAAAAAAGACAGTGCCAGGGGAAAGCAGATTTGTCTGCAGGAAGTATTAAACTATTACGAAGATAATACTCGTATGCAGAATGTAGCCTATGAATTGTTTGAAGATATTGAATACATAAATGGGAAAAAACCTTATCTTGCGGTGCAGTACATTCGAAATGTTATCGGCTATGATGAATTTCTGACAGAAACTTATGGTATAGAAGCCGGAAAAAGACTCATACAGATTGCAGAAGATTTTCAAAAGAGTATTAAGCAGTTTAAAACATACCAAGAATTATGTGACTATATTAGTCAATGCAAAGAATTGCTTTCTCAGAAACAACAGGAGAGAAATACAGTACCAGTAACGCAGCAGGGGATACATATTATGACTATGCATATGGCAAAAGGATTAGAGTTTGATATGGTATTTCTGCCGGATTTGAACGAAGGAAAAATACCCATGCGGCAGGCAAAAACGCAGGCGGAACTGGAAGAAGAAAGACGGATGCTGTATGTGGCAATGACAAGAGCCAAGAATGTACTTTATCTGTTGTTTTGCAAAGAAAAAACCGGAAAAGATGTTCCTTCCCGGTTTTTAGCACCTATTTTGCCGAAAGAAAAATAGCAGTACTATTTTTCGTCATCTACGATTTCGTCAAACTCAACAGAGTCAAGATATTCATCGAAAGCATCTTCGACCGCTTCATATTCTGCATCATCTTCAATATATTCTAAAGATGGTTCTTCGTCGGGGTTGCTTTCATCTTCGAAATAGCGGTAGAACCAGACTTCCCCATCCTCATTCTGTCCATTTTCGTCTAATGGCAGTAGTGCAATGTAGTCCTGTTCTGAAACAGTAAGAATTGTGACAATGGCACAGGTAATGGAAGTGCCGTCTTCTAAATCCAGTTCAACCGTCATTTCTTCTGCATCGTAACCGTCATTTTGTGTATTTTTGTTATTTTTTCCCATAGGAATGACTCCTTTCTGTTGTTGATGATAAGTCTATTTTACAGAAAATATGTTATAGATTCAATGGATAATCCAAACTTTTTGTTTAGATTATTGTTTAAAGATGGTATAATGAGAAAGAATGAATTGAGAAAGAATATAAAATGAAGAAATAGGATAAGAAATCGGAGGCTTTATGCAGAAAACTTTGGAAACAGCTTCTACGACAATATATCCGTTAGGTACTGCCTTTGTACCGGACGGATTGCATATATCAGCAGTGTTTGAGGCAAAAGAGGAATGTGGAATCGTACTGTTTGACAAACAGCATAAGGAAGGTGTGAAAGTTCCTTTTCCGCAGGAAAACCGGAAAGGAAATATTTATTCCATGTTGTTAAAAGGATATCAGGATAGGAATTGTTCTTATTATTTCTATCAGGGAGAAAAAGTACTTCCCGATCCATATGCCAAAGCAATGATTAACAAAAGAAAATATGGGGAAAAACAGGAACAGCCGAAACATTTTCAGGTATTGGATAAACAATATGACTGGGAAAATGATACTGCTTTGTTGATTCCTTTTGAAGATAGTATTTTTTATATGCTCCATGTACGTGGCTTTACCAAGCATACTTCCTCTGGTGTCAAAGCAAAAGGAACATACCAGGGAATCATCGAAAAGATTCCCTATCTGAAAGAACTGGGAATTACTGCAGTGGTGTTCATGCCGGCTTATGAATTTGATGAGGTATTATTGCCAGAGAAAAGAAAACAGCCTGCAACAATGGAAGAAGCCGTTGCAACATATAAAGAACCTATGCACTCAGAGGAAGAAGCGGAGAAAACAACACGAGTCAATTATTGGGGTTATCAAGAAGGGCTTTATTTTTTGCCGAAATATGCGTATGCACATACCAAGGATGCAGTGACAGAATTTAAAGATATGGTGAAAGCATTACACCAGAATGGAATAGAGGTTATGATGCAGTTTTATTTTTTACCAGAAATGAACTGTGTCAATATTCTGGATATTTTAAAATACTGGGTATTGGAATATCATGTGGACGGTTTCCATCTTATGGGGGCAGACATTCCGATGCAGATACTTCATTCGGAACCGCTGCTTGCCAATACCAAATTATTAGGGGAAAGGGATATCTGTGAAAACAAACCAGAAACAGTAAGGGATAGTTATCGCAATTTTGGATTTATGGATGATTCTTTTCTGTATGATATCCGGAAACTGCTAAAAGGTGATGATAATCAGATTAATAATTTTATTTATCATAGCAGAAACAATAGCAAGGAAAAGGGCATTGTAAATTATATCGCAAAACAGGATGGTTTCCGTCTGGCAGATGTGGTTTCTTATGACAGAAAACATAATATGGCAAATGGGGAATCCAATCAGGATGGTACTTCTTACAATTGTAGCTGGAATTGTGGTGTGGAAGGACCAAGCCGTAAAAAAAGCATTGTGTCTTTGCGGATGCGCCAGATGAAAAATGCGATGACCTTCGTATTGCTTTCCCAGGGAACACCTTTGCTGTACAGCGGTGATGAATTTGCCAATACCCAGGAAGGAAACAACAATCCCTATTGTCAGGATAATGCAGTATGCTGGGTGAAATGGAATTTACAGAAGGCCAATCAGGAGTTGCTGCAATATACGAAAGCGTTAATTGCTTTTCGCAAGGAACATTCTGTTTTTCATCAAAAAGCCCCTCTTTGCGGAATGGATTATTTGTCCTGCGGTTACCCGGATGTTTCTTATCATGGTTTGGAAGCATGGAGTCCGGATACCAGTCCGGTGAGCCGGAGTATTGGAGTGTTGTATTGTGGAGAAGATTCGGAGTTGTTTTATCTTGGTATCAATATGCACTGGGAAACGCAGAGGTTAGGTTTGCCGAAACTGCCCAAGGGCAAAGAATGGACGGTAAAATATGCAACCTGTGCGGATAAGATAGAAGAACCGGAAACCTTGCATAATGTCCTGGTTCCAGCACGTACGATTGTGATTTTGGAAACAAAAGAGAACAGGAAAGTTTCTGAAAAAATGGTAAGGACAAAGAAAAAGGAAACAGTCAATGAACAAAGCATGGATGCACTTTAAAACAATCACATATCATAAGTATCTGGTTATGCAGGGGTGCTTTAAAGTAGGGCTATACAAACAGGGATTACTGCATGATATGTCAAAATACAGTCCCGCAGAATTTCTGGTTGGTGCAAAATACTGGCAAGGTGACAGAAGTCCGAATAATGCAGAACGTGAAGATATCGGTTATTCTTCTGCATGGCTTCATCATAAAGGAAGAAATAAGCACCACTATGAATATTGGATTGATTACAGCATCAAGGCCATTCCAGGCGGCATGGCGCCGGCGCCAATGCCTACAAAATATGTTGTGGAAATGCTGATAGACCGTATTGCTGCCTGCAAAGTTTACCACAAAGATAAGTATACCGATGCAGACCCATTACAATATTACGAATCGGGAAAAGACCCTGCACCCATACATGAAGATACCAGAAAATTATTGGAGTTTTTATTAAAAATGCTGGCGGCAAAAGGAGAGGATGTAACATTTTATTACATCCGGAGCAAAGTTTTAAAGAAATAAAATAAGACAGACAAGCCGCAAAAAACTTCCTCCTGCATAAAATATCGTATGAGAAAAAAAGAGAGGAAGTTTATAGATGGGCGCATGGATTATTTGGCTGCTTTTATTCTGCTGTAATTCCGGATGCAATGACAACGGAAATAACAGAAGCATTGAAAGAAGCTGCGGCTGCGACAACGAAAACAACGGAAGAGGCCGCGACAGAGATTGTGGCTGTGATAAGGATAATAACAATTCCAGATTCGAATCTCGTTTTGATACCAGACCATTTGGCAACAGAGAAACCTGTGGTTGTGAAGACAAGGATTAAGTGTGAGGGCATCTTTTTTTGGGGATGCCCTTTTGAAATTTCCTAATTGGAACTGGCGGTGTTTGCGGTTGACGAATGGAAAGGGCAATGATAAACTATTTTTTATATGAGATTTTCATAACAGAGAATTATGATTTGGAGGCAGAATAGAAATGATAGATGGAAATAAAGTTTTGTTCAGCGGTATGCAGTCAACCGGAAATCTGACATTGGGAAATTATCTGGGAGCACTGAAAAACTGGCTGACTCTTAGTGATGAATATCAATGTTTTTACTCCGTAGTAGACCTTCATTCCATTACGGTAAGACAAGACCCTGCGGAGCTTCGCAAACGTGCCAGAAATCTTCTTACGCTGTATATTGCAGCCGGTCTTGACCCAGAGAAAAATTGTATTTATTATCAGTCCCATGTATCTGGACATGCTGAACTTTCTTGGATTTTGAATTGTTTTACCTATATGGGTGAATTGAACAGAATGACCCAGTTTAAAGATAAAGCAGCCAAACATGCAGACAATATCAATGCTGGACTATTTACCTACCCGGTACTTATGGCGGCTGATATTCTTCTGTACCAGTCCGATGTGGTTCCAGTAGGCAAAGACCAGCTGCAGCATCTTGAAATTACAAGAGATATTGCGCAGAGGTTTAATGGGGTATATGGTGATGTATTTACGATTCCGGAACCTTATATTGGCAAAGCAGGGGCAAAGATTATGAGTCTGCAGGACCCGGCTAAGAAAATGTCCAAATCGGATGAAAATGCAAATGCCAGCATCTATCTTATGGATGATCCGGATACCATTATCCGCAAATTCAAACGTGCCGTAACAGATTCCGAGGGTTGCGTGCGTTATTGTGATGAACAGCCAGGTATTCACAATCTGATTGATATTTATTGTGCCTGCACAGGAAAAACACCACAAGAGGTAGAGAAAGAATTTGACGGAAAGGGTTATGGTGATTTCAAACTGGCAGTAGGGGAAGCGGTTGTAGATGTTTTAAAACCGGTTCAGGAGCGTTTTGCCGATTTGAGCAAGGACAAAGCGTACATTGACAGTATTATTAAGAATAATGCGGAAAAGGCAAATTATTATGCAACAAAAACGTTGCGCAAGGTGCAGAAAAAAGTCGGATTCCCGGAGAGAATCCGCTAGGGATTCTCTATCCTTGAAAAATATCTGTAAAATAACCGGAGGCAGAGATGGGTTCTTTGCCTCTTTTTAAATGGTCGGTATCACCCACCATCTGGGTACGGAAAATGGCTTTGCCCGGTGTACGTTCTTCGGTTGCCAGTACCGTAACAGAAGTAGGGGCAACGAAGAAATTATGGAAAAGTATCGCAGGTGAAATGCCGAGAAGATGACTCATCATTACAAAGGTTACACCCAGATGACAGAAAATTACAATGGTAGCATCCTGGTTGTCCGGTGTTTTTTCGTGGTCTGTCATATAGTAGTTATGATGTCTGGTGTAGCCATACTGCTTTAAAATGGAGTCAATACCGCTGCATACTTCTTCATAAGCCGGCAGTAGTTCGGGATTAGAACGATAAATTTCTGTTTCTTTCCATTTGTTCTTATGATACATTTCTGGAATTTCGGTCCAGTATTCTGGCATAAAATCCCAGGGCACACCATGCCGGCCGGTTGTCGGGTCGTCAATAAAGTAACTGAATTCTTTCATCCAGTCATAAGTGATGGCACTTCTATTTACTTTATCCAGAGAATAAGATGCTGTTTTTTTAGCTCTTCCAAGAGGAGAACAATAAAATTGTGTAATATTATTCCAGGAAGCAACCCGTTCTGATAATAAAATGGCTTCCCGAATGCCTTTTTCTGTTAAAGTATCATTGACGTAGTCCGGGTCCCCATGTCTGATAAATATAATCCGCATAATAAAAACACCTCTTTCTTTTGCTATTTCTGACAAAAAAATAACACTTTACTAAATTTTAATTAGTGTTTGTCATTACTTTGTTATATAATAACATAGAATGAGTGATAGGATATACAAATTTTAATCATATTGTATCCAGAGGAGGAATGTTATGTTGAAACAAAAGAAATCCAGACCGGAAAATGCAGCAAATGAAAAAAACAAAGACAAAATGACAATCATTGCCAAAATAGTGGTTGTTGCTATTATTGCACTTGTCATTGTGAACAGTTCTTATTACACCATTCAGGAAGAAGAACAGGCAGTTGTCTGTACTTTTGGTGCACCAAAAGCGGTAACAACACCAGGACTTCATTTTAAAATCCCATTTATTCAGACTGTGTCAAAAGTAAATACGACAATTAAAGGTTTTTCCATTGGTTACAGTACTACATCCAGTGACGAAGATGTAAGCACGAATGATGGTATGATGATTACCTCAGACTATAATTTTATACAAGTAGATTTTTATGCGGAGTATCGGGTGACGGACCCGGTAAAAGCATTATATGCTTCACAGGACCCGGAAGAAATTCTGAATAACATCGCACAAAATTGTATTCGTACCACAATTGGTTCCTATAGTGTGGACAGCGTTTTAACGACTGGAAAAAATGAAATTCAGGCAAATATCAAGCAGATGATTCTGGAAAAACTGGAAGAATATGATATTGGTATTCAACTGGTTAATATTACCATTCAGGATGCAGAACCTCCCACAGTGGAAGTAAGCAATGCGTTCAAAGAAGTAGAAACTGCAAAACAGGGCAAGGAAACAGCAGTAAATAATGCCAATAAATATCGTAATGAGCAGATTCCGAATGCAGAAGCAGAATCCGATAAAATTCTTCAGGATGCAGAGGCAACCAATCTGGAACGTAGCGAGG
>CAYVUF010000092.1:0-8022 GCA_964454605.1 uncultured Bacteroides sp. | reverse complement strand
GGTCTGATGCTTGGTGCTTTCTTTATGGCGACGGATTATGTAACCAGACCGATTACCATCAAGGGTCAGTATGTGTACGGTATTCTGCTTGGTATTCTGACGGGTATATTCCGTATTTTTGGTGCTTCTGCAGAAGGTGTTTCTTATGCAATTATTATTGGCAACCTGTTAGTTCCATTGATTGAGAAAGCAACTCTTCCAAAAGCATTTGGGAAAGGAGGAGCAAAAGCATGAAAAAGAACTCTGATATTGCAGGAATGATAAAAGATACCGGAATTTTATTTGTGATAACTTTAATTGCAGGATTGCTGCTTGGACTGGTTTATCAGATTACCAAGGAGCCGATTGCAGCACAGCAGGAAAAAGCAAAGCAGGAAGCCTGTCAGGAGGTTTTTGCAGAGGCTGCCGCTTTTACAGCAGTGGAACTGGCAGAGATAGATACCGCTGCATGGGCAGAAGCAGGCTATGCAGAAGAAACAGTGGATGAGATAATGGCAGCCCAGAATGATGCTGGGGATGTCTTAGGGTATGTGATTACGGTTACCACCAAAGAAGGTTATGCCGGAGATATCCGGTTCACCATCGGTATTCAGAATGATGGGACAGTGAATGGGATTTCGATTCTGGAAATTGCAGAAACAGCAGGTCTTGGTATGCGTGCCGAGGAGGTTTTAAAACCTCAGTTTGCGGATAAGACAGTAGAGAAATTTGAGTATACTAAATCCGGTTCTACATCGGATTATCAGGTTGATGCCATTTCCGGGGCAACGATTACAACCAATGCAGTAACAAATGGTGTAAATGCAGGTTTATACTATTTCCAGACAGAATTGAAGGGAGGTAGTACAAATGAATGATATCAAAGAACGTCTTGTAAACGGACTGGTTAAAGAAAATCCCACTTTTGTTCTGATGCTGGGTATGTGTCCTACGCTGGCAGTTACGACCTCGGCAATCAATGGTCTTGGCATGGGACTTACGACAATGGTGGTTCTGGCACTAAGTAATGCGTTTATCTCATTGCTCCGTAATATTATTCCGGGTAAAGTAAGAATTCCGGCATTTATTGTAATCATTGCATCTTTTGTAACGATTGTGGAACTGTTGTTAGAAGGGTTTATACCGACTTTGTATGATGCACTTGGAATTTATATTCCGCTTATTGTAGTAAATTGTATCATCCTTGGTCGTGCGGAAGCCTATGCTTCCAAGAATCCTGTTATCCCATCTTTATTCGATGGTATTGGTATGGGACTGGGATTCTCTTTTGCACTGACCTGTATTGGTGCAGTCAGAGAACTGATTGGTGCAGGTACTTTGTTTGGCATACATGTAATGCCGGAAAGTTATGTGCCATGTAGTATCTTTATCATGGCGCCGGGTGCATTCTTCGTTCTGGCAACTTTGACAGCAATTCAGAATAAGATTAAGCTTGCAGGAGAGAAGAAGGGCAAGGATATGTCAAAGATTCAGTCCGGCTGCGGCAGTGATTGTCTGAATTGTTCTGATACAAGCTGCAAGAATCGTTTCTATGACGAAAATGCACAGGATAAGAAAGAAGCAAAAAAAGTACAGGATATTGTAATCGAAGAGATAAAAGGAGAGGAGGAAAAGACAAATGCTTAAAGAGTTACTTATTATTCTGATTAGTTCCTCTCTGGTAAATAACGTTGTATTAAGCCAGTTCCTGGGTCTGTGTCCATTCTTGGGAGTATCGAAGAAAACTAATACAGCAAGCGGCATGGGGGTAGCGGTTATTTTCGTTATTACACTGGCATCTGCGGTAGCTGGAGTTATTTACAAATATGTACTGGTACCATTGGATATTACTTATTTACAGACGATTGTATTCATTCTCGTTATTGCAGCTTTGGTACAGTTTGTTGAAATGTTTCTGAAGAAATTTATTCCTTCTCTGTACGAATCCTTAGGTGTTTACTTACCTCTGATTACAACGAACTGTGCAGTACTTGGTATTGCATTAACAAACGTGCAGAAGAATTATGGTATTCTGGCAGGTGTTGTGAACGGTTTTGCAACAGCAGTGGGATTTACAATTTCCATTATTATTCTGGCAGGTATCCGCGAGAAAATGGAATATAATGATATACCGGAATCCTTCAAAGGTATGCCGATTGTTCTGATTACAGCAGGTCTGATGGCAATTGCCTTCTGTGGCTTCTCTGGATTGTTATAGAAAGGGGCGGTTATCTAGTATGAATATGACAGGAATTTTGGTTGCAACGCTAATTGTGGGAGCAGTTGGATTGTTTGTCGGATTGTTTCTGGGTGTTGCAGCAATTAAGTTTAAAGTAGAAGTGGATGAAAAAGAGGAAGCAGTGTTAGAGGTGCTTCCGGGAAATAACTGTGGTGGCTGCGGTTATGCAGGCTGTTCTAATCTGGCGGCTGCGATTGCCAAAGGTGAAGCACCGGTAAATGCCTGTCCGGTCGGCGGTGAAAAGGTTGGTAAGCTGATAGCGGATATTATGGGTGTGGAAGCTGGTGACAGTGTAAGACAGGTGGCTTTTGTACAGTGCCAGGGTGACTGCGATAAGACAAAGCTGGATTATGAATATACCGGAATTGAAGATTGTCGTATGCTTTCCTTTGTTCCCAATGGAGGTCCTAAGGCATGCAATTATGGTTGTCTTGGTTTCGGAAGCTGTGTGAAAGTTTGTCCATTTGATGCAATCCATGTTGTGAATGGAGTAGCAGTGGTTGATAAAGAAAAATGTAAGGCATGCGGTAAATGTGTTGCGGTTTGTCCCAAGAATTTAATTACCCTGATTCCATATGATGCGAAAAACGTGGTGGCATGCAGTTCGAAGGATAAAGGTCCAGTGACGATGAAAGCCTGTGAAACAGGTTGTATTGGCTGTCAGTTGTGCAAGAAGAATTGTCCGGCTGATGCTATTGTGATTGAAGATTTCAATGCAACCATCGACCAGGAGAAGTGTACCGGATGTGGAACTTGTAAAGAGAAATGTCCGAAGAAAGCGATTGTATCGCACTAAGAAGAATCAACGAAAAGGCATGGGTTTATCACTCCATGCCTTTTTGCGTATAATGCACTTCATAGTCATCGGTAATAAATACTGCTTCTGTATCTTCCAAAGATTCAATCAACTGCATTCCTTTTTCCAATCCCAGAACGAAACAAGTCGTAGATAAGGCATCCCCTGTTATAGAGGAATCAGAAATAATGGTAACACTAAGGAGACCATTTTGGATTGGATATCCGTTTTCTGGATTTAATATGTGATGATACAAGACGTCATTTTCATAAAAGAAACGCTCATATACACCGGAGGAAACAACGGATTTGTCGGTAACCGACAGGGTAGTAATCGGAGTACCCTGCTCCTCAAAAGGTTTCTGTATGCCGAACTGAAAAGGAGTATGGTCTGGTTTGGAGCCAATGGCTAACAGATTACCGCCCAAATTGATAATGGCATTTTCAATATTCTGAGAAAGCAGATATTCTTTCATTTTATCTGCAATATATCCTTTGGCGATGAAACCGAGGCTGATAGAAGTTTCCGGGTCGGTTAAGGAAACAGTATTGTTTTTTAGAACAATATTATGATAATCTACATGGCGGACTGCTTCGGAGATAGCATCCGAAGAAGGTACATGACTGTCAGTATTCTGGAAATCCCATAAGCTGCTGACTCCATTGACCGTAAGGTCAATTTGCCCATCAGTTAATTCACAGTAGGATAAGGCGGTTTGCAGAAGAAAAATGGTTTCTTCGGAAACTTCCACAGGTTTTCCGTTGCTGTGATTGATATTCCAGACATCAGAGCCTTCAATGGTAGGACTAAAAAGATTTTCATATTTTTGTGCCAGTGCAAAACAGTCCTCCAGACAGCTTTCTTTCTGTGCATCATAAATCGTGATAGTAATAACCGTATCAAAATAAAGTCCGGTTCTGGAAATAGGTGTTGCAGTATGAGAACAGCCGCTTAATAGCAGTGTAAGCATGAGGGAAAGAAAAGCAACAGGATAAATTTTTCCAGAGTGAAAAAAGCGAATCATAGTTATCTCCCTTCTTGCGTACAACTTTTGCGCAGGTTTTTTTACCAGACTCTTTGTGTCGAAAGTTGTAAATCCGGCAGATTCGTGATATATTATAACATGCTATAGGATGATATGTAAGTATAGTATAAAAAGAACTTCTAATCACTTAGGGCAAAGGCTCTTTCGCGAAGAAGTTTCCCCCCCTTTTTCTAGTTATTTGAGTCACTGCATTGCAGTGAAATGAAGATTTGTGTGACAGAATGGAGAAAAGAATGAAATTACCAGGTGAAGAAGAACAAAGGTCAATGGGATTTTCGGTAATATATACGGTAATTGGCGTATCGGTATTTGTTTTACTTATGTTGTTTGTAGTGATGAAAAGCAACAACAAAGACAGTGGTGCAAGTGAATATGTAAAGCAGTCTATGCAGCAAAAGCAGGAACAGGAAGAGGCAGCACAGGCGCAGGCACAAGCACAGACAGAAGAAGAAATAGAAACCAAGAAGAAACTTCGGGCAGAGGATTTGGATTTCTGGGATATGTATCCGGTTGAAGAAGAAGCGGATGCGAGTAAGGCTGACAGCAGCGTAGGCGGTACAGCGACAACTGGCAGAGATACTTCGGAAACAGAGGAGAAAGAAAACAATAACAGCAAGAAAGACAACAAAACCTCTTCTGACAGCAAGAAGACAGAAACGGTACAGAATGACCCGGCGGCAGATGGCAAACATACTTTGGTAAAAGCTGCGGATGGAACCGAAGAGTGGGTATTGATTAACCCATATCTTACCAAAAACACTTATGATTATACGAATTTGTCTGAATCGGCAAATATTCGTAAATATACAGAAAATGGGAAAAAGATTTCCTATGTAGGAGCAGACGTTTCCAAACATGATGGCGAAGTAAATTTCGACAGAATGAGAACTGCTGGAGTGGACTATGTTATGATACGACTGGGGGCAAGAGGATATGCAACAGGTCAGTTGACTCTGGATGAATATTTTATGGAAAATATAGAGGCGGCGATTGAGGCAGGGCTAGATGTGGGTGTCTATTTTTATTCCCAGGCAATCACTGCAGAGGAAGCAACCCAGGAAGCAAATTTTGTGGTACAGAATCTGGAGCCATACCGGGCAAATATTAAGTATCCGGTAGCGTTTGCAATGGAAACCATTACCAATGACCAGGCAAGGACAGATACCTTATCCAGAATGGATAAGACTACCATTGCCAGTACTTTTCTGGGGTGTATCCAGGCAGCCGGCTATGTGCCGATGTTATATGGCAATAAAGAGTATCTGATTAAAAGTGTGGATATGACACAATTGCAAAATTATGATGTGTGGCTGGCACAGGAGCAGGATGTACCGGATTATCCGTATCAGTATACCATGTGGCAGTATACAACCTCAGGCGTTTTAAATGGCATCAAAGGGGATGCCAGTCTGAATATCTGTTTTGTCAGTTATTCAGACCGGTAATTTATAATTTTAGAGGATATTTTGACAGAAGAATAGAGGTCGGCATAGGCAAGCGGTGATAATCCTTCCATATAGTTGGGGGTATAGGCTTTGTTTATGCCGGCTTTTTTGAAATAATCGATAGCTTTATTGTAGGCAATGGCGGCTTCGCTTTCTGTTTCATAGATGCCAATGGTATAGTTGCCTTTTAAATGAATTTTGGCTTTATAATATAATTTTCCATCACGAAAAAAGGAAGATACACCATGATAGGGATTGATGACTTCAACGTTTTCATAGCGAAAATCATGTGTATTTCCATTGCGGAAGCGATAGTCCTTATCCAATACTGCATAATTCTTAATACCGTAACGGTTCATGATATTAACCTGCATTCCATAATCTGCAACAAAATAATGTCCGCCTCTTCTGGAAATCTTATGGGAAGAGTAGTAAAACAAATCATCCCTGTCAAAAATGAAAAAATGGGAGGGTGAAAAATAGTAGTAAAAAAATTTAGGGCGGATATAAATCGGATTCGCAATATAAATTCCATTGTCCCGGAAGTTGACCAGAGATACCCATTTTTCAAAAGATAATACGGAGTCTTTGGGAAACTGGGAAATATCAGCTTCCGAATTCTGTAAAAGTTCTCCGGCAGACTGATAGGCTTTATGGGCAGTCTTTTCATCCGGATAGCTCCCCAGACTGATATGTTTTGCGCGATAAGTTAATGAAGCGCGGAAATAAACGGTTCCATTTTTCTTTTTTGCCGCATATACACCAGCCAGTTGTGACATCACATAAACTCCATTTCTTAGAAAGATTTCTTGATTTTGGTACAAGTATAACATATTTTTCTTGGATTCTGTATAAAATATTACGGAAGTATTACAAAAGACAAAACCAAATCAAGAATAGAGAAAGAGGAAAAATGATGTATAAAAGATTTATCACAATGTTGTTCCTTTTGCATATAACTTTTGCTTTGTCATGGGTATGTGTGAAAGAAGTCAGAATCAATCAGATAGCCGCCACACAGGCATTTAAAATACAGTATCTGGGAGCAGATGCAGCGGAAGAGAAGAAAAGTTTTCTGGAGGTGGTTGCCTGCGTTTCTTCCGGACAAAGAGTGGTAGATTATGATGTGCTGGAACAGGAAAAGAAATATCATTTATCCCAACAGGATTATGAATGCCTGCTCCGTATCGTTGAGGCAGAAGCAGGAGGAGAAGATGAAGAAGGTAAGCTGTTGGTAGCAAATGTAGTGTTGAACAGGGTAAACAATCAAAGTTTTCCAGATACCGTAACCGAAGTAGTCATGCAGAGAGAGGATGGTGTGGCACAGTTTAGTCCGACAGTAGATGGAAGATTTCAAAGTGTCAAAGTGAGTGAGGAAACTTATGAGGCAGTAGAAAGAGCACTTTACGGAGAAGATATTTCCCAGGGAGCTTTGTATTTCTGCGCCAGAGAAAAAGCGGATTCCGCTAATTTGAAATGGTTTGACCAGAAGTTAACGAAACTTTTTTCCTATGGCAATCATGAATTCTTTTTCTGATAATTGCGTAATATAGTTCTTTGTGCTATAATCTCCTTGAAATCTGTACCGTAGAGAAAGGATTGAAAACATGGAAGTATTATATAGCAGTACACGAAATGATGAGAAAAAGATTAAGGCTTCACAGGCAATCTTGAAAGGTTTGTCAGATGATGGCGGTTTGTTTGTGCCGGACCATATTCCGACCCTTGAGAAATCCCTGAAAGAACTGTCTGAAATGGAGTACAAGGAAATTGCTTATGAAGTAATGAAATTGTATCTGACAGATTTTACAGAAGAAGAGCTGAAGAATTGTATTGAGAGAGCATATGACTCTAAATTTGATACGGAAGTTATTGCCCCTCTTGTGGAAGCTGATAATACATATTATCTGGAACTTTTTCATGGAGCAACCATCGCGTTTAAGGATATGGCATTATCCATTCTTCCGCATCTGATGATTACTTCCGCAAGAAAGAACAAAGTAGAAAATGAGATTGTTATATTGACAGCAACTTCTGGTGACACTGGTAAAGCAGCATTGGCAGGCTTTGCAGGGGTGGAAGGAACGAAAATTATTGTCTTTTATCCGAAGAATGGTGTAAGTCCGATTCAGGAGAAACAGATGGTTACACAGAAGGGTGATAATACTTTTGTAGTAGGCATTCATGGAAATTTCGATGATGCGCAGACTGGTGTAAAACAGATTTTTGCAGATAAGGATTTAGAGAAAGAGATGGCAGAGAAAGGATTCCAGTTCTCTTCCGCAAATTCTATCAATATTGGTCGTCTGGTACCGCAGATTGTATATTATGTTTATTCTTATGCAAAATTGTTAAAAGAAGAGAAGATTACAGAAGGAGAAGCAATCAATGTGGTAGTTCCTACTGGTAATTTTGGCAACATTCTGGCCGCTTTTTATGCAAAGAATATGGGGGTTCCGATTGCGAAGTTAATCTGTGCTTCCAATGAAAATAAAGTATTATATGATTTCTTTGAAAC
>CAYVUF010000091.1:0-8085 GCA_964454605.1 uncultured Bacteroides sp. | reverse complement strand
CTTCTTAACAGATTCGCCTGGCCTACGGTAAAAGCAGTACCAAGTGATGCAACCGCCTGGGTAAAGCCTGCCTGATGCAGGGCAATCACGTCCATATAACCTTCACACAAAATAATATTATTTTTCCGGGAAGTTCTTGCAAAATTCAAACCATATAAATTCCGGCTCTTATCAAAAATCATGGTTTCCGGTGAGTTCAAATACTTCGGCTTCGCATCTCCCATAACACGACCGCCAAAGCCGATAACCCGGTGGTTAATGTCCTGTATCGGAAACATAACCCGATTCCAGAACTTATCATGCATTCCATATTTCTCATCAAAACTTGCCAACCCGGCTTCCTGTATCACATCATCCGCATAACCTTTGGAGTGCAGATAAGCAACCAGGTCATTACTGGTTACATTGGCAAAACCAAGTCCGAACTTCTTCATGGTTTCTTCGCTCAACTGCCTGCCTGTAAGATATTGATAGCCTACCTTGCCCTGGGGAGCACGCAGCAGATAATAAAAATACTTTGCTGCTTCTTTGTTTACCTCCAGAAGTTTCGCCCTTCTGCTTTCTCTCTTCTTCACTTCCTCAGAATATTCCAATTCCGGCAGGGCAACCCCGGCGCGCTCTGCTAACGCTTTGATGGCTTCCTGAAAGGTATAATTCTCATATTCCATCATAAAAGTGAACACATTGCCTCCGGCTCCGCACCCGAAACAATAATACATCTGTTTGCCCGGCGAAACGGAAAAGGACGGAGATTTCTCATTGTGAAAAGGACAAAGTCCAAAATAACTGCTTCCCTTCTTCTGGATACGAACATACCCGGAAATCACATCTACTATATCATTTTTGGCTCTTACTTCTTCTACCAGTTCATCCGGATAATACATAGTACTCCTCATTTCTGCGTATGCAGCAATTCTAGCCATGCCAGGTTTTCGGAATATAAATTTCCTGATACTTGGCAATTGCAAATCGGTCTGTCATGGAACCGATATAATCGCAAACTACTTTTTCAAGCGGCTCTCCTGTTTCTAACAAACGGAACAGGAAGTCCGGCAGTTTGTCAATATGTTTCATATAATACTCATATAATGTTTCAATCAGTGTTTCCGCCTTGCCTTCCTCACTTTTGGCAACCGGATTCTGATAAACACTTTCAAACATAAACTGTCTGAGTTTCGTCATTGCTTCCGCAACTGCCGGGGACATCTGGATATCATCCTTATCCCAGCTATTGGTTACAATATCATGGATAAAACGATTCAAACGCTGTCCGCAGCTATAACCTATCACTTCGCTGATTTCACGCGGCACATCCGATTCTTTCAGAATACCGCCGCGGATAGCATCATCCATATCATGATGAATATATGCAATCTTATCCGACAATCTGACAATCTTACCTTCCAGCGTTGCCGGCATCCCGGAAGTCTGGTGATTCAAAATACCATCTCGTACTTCATACGTTAAATTAATACCGATTCCATCCTTCTCCAGAATATCTACTGTTCTGACACTTTGTTCACTATGTCGGAATCCGTATGGGCACACTCTGTTTAAAGCACGCTCACCAGCGTGCCCAAAAGGCGTATGACCCAAATCATGTCCAAGTGCAATCGCCTCAACCAAATCTTCGTTCAGACGAAGTGCTTTGGCAATCGTGCGTGCATTCTGGCTGACTTCCAAAGTATGTGTCAGGCGGGTTCGGTAATGATCCCCCTCCGGTGTTAAGAAAACCTGTGTCTTATCCTTCAGTCTTCGGAAAGACTTGCTATGTATCACTCGGTCCCTGTCCCTTTGAAACACCGGTCTGATATCGCATTGTTCTTCTGGCTTCACTCTTCCTTTGGAATTCATACTGAGCATCGCATATGGACTCAAATATTCTTTTTCCCATTGCTCTAAACGTTCTCGTATATTCATAGAAATGCCTCTCTTTGTGAAAAAACAATCGCCCTACTTTTAATATTCTGTTTCTTTTGTCAAAATCCTTTTTATTTTTTAAATGTTACCTGCAAATATCATAAATAAATTCCGCATTTTTATCCATTGCTTCCATAGCGGTCTTAAAAGGGGACATCTGGAACACATGCCACATCCCTTTAAAAACATCCATCTTAACAGAAACATTTGCCTTTACCATTTTCTTATGCAATCTGGTCGCATCGTTCAGCAGGATTTCATTATCTCCCACCTGAATATAAGTCGGCGGGAACCCCTGGAAATCCCCAAACAACGGTGAAATATAAGGATTTTCCACTGCTTCTTCTCCCGCATAATTTTTTATCATTTCCTGCAAATATTCTGCATTCAGCACCGGGTCTATGGCGGCTCTGGAAAGATGGGATTTTCCAGAAGAAGTCAGGTCCGTCCAGGGTGACATCAGTATCAGACCTCTGGGCAGCAATCTTCTCTGATCTTTTAATTGCAGGGTCAGTGACAATGCCAGATTTCCTCCTGCGGAATCTCCTGCCACAATGATATCTCTTGCACCATAACCTAACAGCATCAGATAATCCCATATTTTCATGGCATCCTCTGTTGCCGCCGGATAAGGATTCTCCGGTGCCAGACGATAATCAAAGCACAAAACATCCATGGAAGTTGATGCTGCCAGTTTCGTAGTCAGGGTTCTGGCATAGATACTGCTGCCTGTGGAATAACCACCGCCATGGCAGTACAAAATCACATATTTTTTCATATGTGCCCGATTCACCGAAATCCACTCTCCATGAATACCCTCTATCTCAATTTCCCGGATATCCACCTCTTTGCTATTGCTAAGCAATACCCCGAAATGGTCCTGGGACTGACGATGTTTCTCCAAATCCACACCTTCCACTGCACCATGCATCCTTTTGATAAGATTCATTAAATTCTGGTTTCTCTTCTCCGTTCTCGGCATATATCTCTCCTTTGTTTTATCCACTCATTCCCTTACTCATAAGATGCTGCGCAACCGACGGTTGCTTCCAATTTTTTTCCAAAATCATTTCAAAATAATCGCAATTCATTTTACCATAAAATACATATTCTGTGTTATACTTATCTTAGCAGTGTGCTTTCAAAAGAACACAAAGACATACCCTGGAAGGAGTTTACATGACAACCTTAAGCCAGAAAAAAGACACACAAAAGAATAAAAAAGAGGTCTGGTATAAACTGGATTTATCTGCCATTGTTTATCCCACCTTACAGCGTAAAGATTTTTCTTCCGTTTACCGCCTGTCTGTGGTATTAAAAGAAGAAATCCAACCGGATGTTTTACAAAAGGCACTGGATATCACGCTCCTTCGTTTTCCAACTTACAAGGTAGCCATCCGGAAAGGTCTGTTCTGGCGTTATCTGGAACCCAACAACCGCCCCGGTCCTTTTGTAACACCTGATATCAAAAATCCTTGTATGCCAATGCCTTTTAAAGCAAATAACCGTTATTTGCTGCGTGTCTATTATTATGGCCGCCGCATTTCCTTAGAAGCCCACCACTGTCTTGGTGACGGAACCGGAGGTATGTGTGTATTGCAGACTCTGACCGCCGTATATCTGGGTCTGTTAGGACATCCTATTACGCCTTCCGGATTTGTTCTGGACATTCAGGATTCTCCACATCCCGAAGAATTAGAGGATGCCTATATGCGTTATGCCAATGCACAGGTGCGCCCACCCAGACCCGGGGAAAAAACCTATCGTGTCCGGGGTACCAAAGAACCTTTTTACACCTTGAATATTATAGATGGCATTATGTCTGTACAAAATGTCATGGCAGTTGCCAAAAAATATAATGCCACATTAACCGAATATCTGAATGCAGTTCTGCTGTACGCACTTTTGCAAAAGCAGGAGGCTGATATGCCTTTTCGCATTCATCCGGTAAAAATTGCCATGCCGGTTAACCTGCGCCGCTTTTTTCCATCCAGAACCCTGCGTAATTTTATTACTATGGTCTATCCCTCTATTGACCCCCGGCTGGGTGAATACAGCTTTGAAGATATCGTAAAACAAGTGCACAATTATATGCGCTATTATATCAATGATAAATTTTTACGCGGCGACATTACCACCAACGCTGCTACACAGCGCAATCCCCTCATTCGTATTGTTCCGCTGTTTATCAAGGATTTTGTCGTCCGTACCTTCTATACCAAAATACAGGACAAAAATTCTTCTGCCGGACTGACAAATATGGGTGCCTTAAAAGTGCCGGAAGATATGAAACCCTACCTTGAACGATTTGATATTTATATGGGACAACCCTTTTCTTCCCGGACAAACTGTGCCATCATCAGTTACGAAGACATTCTGACTATTAACTTTGCCAGCAGCATTGTGGAAACGGATGTGGAGCGCTATTTCTTCCAGAAGTTAGTACAGGATGGCATTCATGTAAAAATCGAAAGCAACCGGGAAACCGATTTATAAGAAAAGACAGCAGTACTGTTTCATGATTTACAATATAATACGATATTATTTTTGAAAGGATGTTCGCTATGTCATATTGTGTAAACTGCGGAGTGGAATTGGAAACTTCTTTGAAAGAGTGTCCTCTGTGCAATACTCCGGTTATTAACCCAAACCAAAATACCAGTCAGTCCATGTCTGCTAAACCCTACCCTGCTGCCAAAGGTCAGGTGGAAGTGGTGAAGCGGAAAGATTTAGGCATCCTTCTGACGGTTGTTTTATCTGCCACCAGCATCACCTGCTTGTTATTGAATTTGCTGGTATTTCAGGCTTCGTTATGGTCCTTTCTGGTGATTGGTGTCTGCATCTGCCTGTTTTTCTTTGCATTTCCGGCAGTGATTTATACCAAAATGCCTATTTATCTTTCCCTTTTGGCAGATGGTGCCGCAGTTGCCATCTATCTGTATATGATTACTTATCTGACCGAAAGTGCAAACTGGTTCTGGGGACTTGGTCTGCCAATTGTCGTCACCCTGGTTCTGCTGATAGAACTGTATACCCTGCTTGCAAGGAAACTTCCTTTCACCATTCTGTCCGGAGCATTATACCTTTTTCTTGAAATACCGACCTTCTGTGTTGTTTTAGAGCTTCTTATCAAACATTATCTGGAAGTTCCTTATTTCATCACATGGTCTGCCATTGTTCTGACCGTATGTGCTATCATTGACATTGCGTTAATTACGATTCTGGCAAGAAAACGCCTGCGCAATGAATTACGCAGACGTTTACACTTTTAGTATATTTGATTTTCCTGTGTATCAAGAACCTGCTCTGTTTGATAAAAAACAAGCGGTTCTTCATAGGAAGCATGACCTGTCTTCAGAACATCTCCCTCTATCAAAAGTACAAGCTCATCCGCATTGTAGGCTTCCAGAAACGTATCCGTTACCGAAGCGACAATAATGCTCTCGCCTTCTTTTGTCATGGTTTTCAAATACTCACGAAAGGATTTGGATAAATCCAGATAAATCGTTTTCTTTCCTACAATCTCCTGTTCTTCAAAAGCATTCACCTTGGTATCCAATGACACAATATTATGTTTGGCAAGTGCAGAAATCAGATTTTCCGCTGTAATCTGCTCTACCTCATTCACCTCTGTTTTCAGTTCAGAGGATGCTCCATTTCCATAATAAATCGTCACCTCTTCGCACCCGGTTGTTTCTTCCTGTTCCTGCTCCTGTGCCTTATGTGCTTCCAGCACATGAATCTGGGTGCTTTGCTTCTCAGACATCTGTTCCATAACTGTCTGAACATTCGCTGTCAGTTCCTCCAAAGATGCTTCAGGTACGATAGTTGTTTCCTCTGCTGTGGTTTCTCCTGTGGCATCACTGCACGCCGACAAAGACAGCATCGTAATGACACTCATCAGTATCATCCATTTCTTTTTTTTCATAATTCTCCCTCCAAGAATCGCCCAAATACTGGGTATCATCTAAATCGGGTTATATTCTATCATACTCTTTTGGAAAAAGCAAAAGAACTTTTTCTTTTTCGTTATCCTGGCATCACTGCTTGACCGGATTTGTACACTTTTTGCAATGAAAAATTTCTGTCCGTTACCAGAATATCGGCTTTTTTCCCAACACCTAATACTCCATAATCCTGCTCAATCCCAATGGATTTCGCCGGATTATACGAGGTTGCTCGCACTGCCGCTTCTTTGGGCACTCCCATTTCCACTGCTTTCTTCATACAATCATAAAGATGTGTCACACTTCCGGCAATCGTACCGTTCTCCAAACGCGCCAGTTTTCCCTGCACCTCTACCTTCTGTCCGCCTAGCGAATACATACCATCCACCATTCCTGCCGCCATCATACTATCACTGATTAGAATCACTCTTTCTGCTCCAAACCACTGAAATGTATTTCTGACAACACTCGGATGAATATGCACTCCATCGCAAATCAGCTCTACCTCTGCTTTGTTCTGCTCCGCTGCCGCCCCGATAACTCCCGGTGCTCTGTGTGTAAAAGGCGGCATCGCATTATAAAGATGTGTGACATGCCCTGCACCGGCTTCTATTGCCTTCCTTGCAGTATCATAATCTGCACAGGTATGGGCAATGGAAAAACGATAACGTTCTTTTCCTGCCTGTATGCACTCCATTGCCCCCTCTTCCTCTGGGGCAATTGCCACAATTTTTATCAATCCTCCGGCTTCCTGCTGCAGCTTATCCAGAAAATTCACATCCGGTTTACGGATATATGCCGGATTCTGTGCTCCACGCTTTTCATAAGATAAAAAAGGACCTTCCAGATAAATACCCTGCAAACTTTCCACCTTGGACTCCCTTGCCGCACGGCAAATCTGTACCAGTTGCTCCTCTGCCAGTGTCATGGTCGCTGGACAAATCGAAGTAATTCCGTTCTGCAATTCAAAATCCGCAATCCGGCTAATGGTTTCCACATTACCATCACTAAAATCATATCCAGCACAGCCATGAAAATGAATATCCACCAGTCCCGGCAAAAGATAAGTGTCCTGTTCTGCTTCCGTCAAATCTTCCAAAGCACCTATCTCTATCTTCCGTATCCGGTCCTCTTCCACACAAAGAATCCCCGGTTCAAAGCAAAATCGTTCTGTGTATATCAATCCTTTTAACTGCATTTTTCCGCTTGCCTTTCATCTGCTTATGCCTATCTTGTTCTCACAGTCACTACTGATACCTCTGCTTACAGATTACTTTTCAATACAACACTCTGACAATGCAGCCTCATCTGCTACCAGAATTGCATTTCTGTGTAACTGCAATACCGATGCAGGAACTTCTGGTGTAATATCACCGAAAAAGGCTTTCTTCACAATCTCTTTCTTGCCTTCACCACTTGCCATCACTACTACTTTCTCTGCCTGCATAATAGAGCCAATTCCCATTGTATAGGCTTCCTTCGGCACCTCTTCCATATCTGCAAAAAATCTTGCATTGGCATTGATAGTGCTTTGTGTCAGCTTCACACAATTAGTGCCTTTGGAAAAAGCCGCTGCTGGTTCATTGAAACCAATATGTCCGTTATGTCCAAGTCCCAGAAGTTGCAGGTCAATACCGCCATTTGCCTTAATAATTTCATCATAATCCCGACAAGCCTTTTCTGCATCCGGCTCTGTACCATCCGGCACATGAGTCTGCTTCATATCGATATTAACATGAGAAAAAAGATTGTCATTCATAAAATAACGATAGCTTTGTGTATTCTCACCATCCAGACCACGATATTCATCCAGGTTAATGGTTCTTACTTTAGAAAAATCAAGATAACCTTTCTGATACCATTTCACAAGCTGCTCATAGGCTTTCACTGGTGTAGAACCAGTTGCCAGTCCCAGCACACTGTCCGGCTTCATAATAACCTGTGCTGCCAGTATATTGGCTACAACCAGGCTTGCATGTTCATAATCTTTTGCGCAAATTATCTTCATAGTAACCCCTTTTCTGCGTATCTCTGATACGCACAACATTATTTGTTACTATTATAACACAAAAATCCTTACCCGAAAGCCTTACTTACAAGAATTTCCATTGCAAACAAAAAAACACCGCAGTCTACGGTGTTTTTGAAAAAATAACATAATATAGTGCAGGAAAAGGGACTTGAACCCTCATGATATTGCTATCACACGGACCTGAAC
>CAYVUF010000090.1:0-8129 GCA_964454605.1 uncultured Bacteroides sp. | reverse complement strand
GAGTGATTCTCATATACAACATCAATCAATTCAAACAATTTCGGCAGACGTTGTCCAGTAACCGCAGAAATAAACGTAATCTCTGCATAAGTCATAAACGAAAGTACCTGTCTTACTTTCTGGGTAAACTGATTTACTGTCTTATTGTCTTTCTCAATAGCATCCCATTTATTCACTGCAATAATGATTGCTTTTCCTCTGTCATGGGCAATTCCGGCAATCTTCGCATCCTGTTCGGTAACACCTTCTACCGCATCAATCACAAGTAGCACAATATCCGCACGTTCTACTGCAGAAACCGTTCGGATAATCATGTAACGTTCCAGTTCTTCCTTGATTTTATTTTTGCGGCGAAGACCTGCGGTATCAATAAACACATATTCTTTCCCCTGATAGGTAATCTCTGTGTCTATGGCATCTCGCGTTGTTCCGGCAATGTCTGAAACAATTACCCTGTTTTCTCCTACCAGCTTATTGATGATAGAAGATTTGCCAACATTTGGTTTTCCAACGATAGCTACCTTAATTCTATCATCTTCTTCCTCCTGTGCCAATGATTTGTCAAAATGAGAAGATACTTCATCTAACAAATCACCAATTCCAAGACGGTTCACAGAAGAAATCGGAAAAGGTTCTCCAATTCCAAGATTGTAAAATTCATATACATCTGCCATGTATTTTTTGAAGTCATCCACTTTGTTGACCGCAAGTACAATAGGCTTTTTCGAGCGACGAAGCATATCCGCTACTTTTGCATCCGCATCCACAAGTCCCTGTTTGACATCTACCATAAAAATGATAACATCTGCTGTATCAATCGCAATCTGCGCCTGTTCACGCATCTGGGACAAAATAATATCTTTGCTCTCTGGTTCAATACCACCAGTGTCAATCAAAGTAAAGCTCATGTCCAGCCAGTTAATGTCTGCATAAATTCTATCCCTTGTAATACCGGGAGTATCTTTTACAATAGAAATATTTTCCCCTGCCAATGCATTAAACAAGGTTGACTTTCCTACATTTGGTCTTCCTACCACTGCAACAATCGGCTTGGTTTTCTTCTTTCCCATTACGTTCTCCTATTCTTTATTTAACAACTATTATTAACAAAATCATATTCCGCTTGATTTTACAATATCTCCCCTCACTTGTAAAGTTTTTTCCATAAATTCTTGACGTGTAACGGGCATAATGTTATAAATAAAATGACATATTTTTTACAGATTGGAGATTATTATGCCGAATACAGAACAATTGGAAACTGCGATGCCAGTTGCTCCAATGAAACTTTTAGCACCAGAAGCGGCACTGCCTCTGGCACATAAAATCAACAACTATCTGGTTGAATTCAGAAAGAATCTGAACAACAGTTTTAAGAATGACCCTGCTTTTCATGGCTATGCAGAAGACAATTATCTGATTGAGGTAAACTGTCCTCGTTTTGGAAGCGGTGAAGGAAAAGCAGTTCTGAATACTTCTGTCAGAGGAAAAGATATCTTTATCTTAACTGACATTTGTAATCACAGTATTTCCTATAAAATGAATGGTTTTACAAATCATATGTCACCGGATGACCATTATCAGGATTTAAAAAGAATTATTGCCGCTATTGATGGAAAAGCTCATCGTATCAATGTTATCATGCCTTTTCTCTATGAAGGCAGACAGCATAAGAGAACCGGGCGTGAATCCCTGGACTGTGCCTATGACATTAAGGAACTTATGGATATGGGTGTATCCAATTTTATTACCTTTGATGCACATGACCCTCGTGTCCAGAATTCTGTTCCTCTGAAAGGATTTGACAATTTTAATCCTGCTTACCAGTTTATGCGTGCTCTTCTGCGCACAGAGAAAGATTTGATTATTGACAAAAACCATACCATCGTTATAAGCCCTGATGAAGGTGCTCTTGACAGAGCTGTTTATTTTGCAAACGTTCTTGGTGTTGATACTGGTATGTTCTATAAGCGGCGTGACTACTCCACGATTGTAAATGGTAAAAATCCAATTGTTGCCCACGAATTTCTTGGCGAAAATATTGAGGGGAAGGATGTTATCATTATCGATGATATGATTGCCTCAGGCGGTAGCATGATTGATACGGCAAAACAGCTTAAGAGCATGAATGCAAAACGTGTTTTCATCTGCTGTACCTTCGGTCTTTTCACAGAAGGTTTAAAAGCATTTGACGAAGCCTATGAGAAATGTTACTTCGACCGTATTGTAACAACAAACCTTTGTTATCAGCCACCAGAGTTAAAAGATAAGCCATATTATGAGGAAGCAGATATGAGCAAGTTCATTGCTTCTATCATCGACTTTATGAACCATGATGCCTCTATGGCAAATATCTACACCCCAACCGAAAAGATTCACAGTATTCTTGCTCAGTATAACAATCGTGAAGGACTTTCTTTGGACAATTGATTCCAGAATAACAAGAACCCGGCATTTCCTGTCGGGTTCTTATTTTTGATTCTTATTTTCCGTTCCTTTTCTTCTGGTTCTTTTCTGTACCTTAGGATACAATCGGGAAGGTCAGAATAACTTTAAACAAATCTCCATCCAACTGAATTTCAAATGTACCTTTTTGCGCTTCTGTCAGATTTTTGGCTATGGACAATCCCAGTCCGCTTCCTTCCGTTGTTCGTGATTCATCCCCTCGGATAAATCGTTCTGTCAGTTCCTTCGGATTACAATTCAACTCTGTTGCAGAAATGTTCTTGATGGAAATTTCAACCCGTTCCTTCTCTGCATCGCCTTCTCCGGTACAGCCAATCACAATATAGACTCTTGTACCTTCCAGTGCATACTTGTAAATATTGTTAAACAGATTCTCCATTACCCGCCAGATTCTTCTGCTGTCTGCTTCAATAACCACATTGGAAGCATTGACATTCATAATAGTCGTAAGGTTTTTCTGCTCAAATTTTTCCGAAAATTCTCCTATGGTCTGATTCATCAACTCTGTCAGATTGATTTTTTCAAAATGAAGAACGATGTTGCCGGAAGAAATCTTGCTTGCCTCTACCAAATCATCGGTAAGCTGTTTCAAGCGCTGGGATTTTTCATCCAGTACCTTAATGTAACTTTTCACACGCTCGTTATCTACCTCTTCCCGTTTAATCAAGTCCACATAATTGATAATGGAAGTTAACGGTGTTTTGATATCATGGGAAACATTGGTAATCAAATCCGCCTTCATACGCTCATCTTTCATGCTCACTTCCACTGCGTTCTTAATGCCATTGCCGATACGGTTAACAGATTTCGCAAGAACCAGATTATCTCCATGCAGATTTTCTGCATTAATCTGGTAGGAGAAGTTACCCTCCGTAATCTTTTCAATGCCTGCCACAATATTCTGGCGTTCCTTCACATCATGATATAAGAATACCCCAATCAGTGCATCTACAATCACTGCTACCAGAATACCCGCACCAGTAAATACCATTAACAGGTTAAAGAACAGGAAAACAAGGTATGGCACCCAGGTTCTGACTACAATATTTCCATTATCATATACTTCAAATGCCAGAACCGAAACCTTATGCACCAGTCGTTTCAAAAAGCTGTTCTGCCACAGTGTTTTTGCCTTGATTCTTCTAATCAGACTATAAAAGAAGAAATAGAATATAACATCCACTGCAAAAACACCTGCTCCGATTCCCGCTTTCAGCCAGACAGAATAAACAGCTACATAACTCCAGGAATTGTAAATCATCTTAACGGTTATCACCAGTACAAATGCCACAATTGCGGCTGTCGCAGCTCCTAAAATAAGGGCTATCTCCGTCGGAAGTCTGTCAAAGCCAGACAACTGAGTGATTGTATTGCCTTCTGCATCCTTTTCCTTTCCGGTATGAATAACCAGATAAACAACCGTCAGTCCATAACAGACCACAACGAAAACTGCAAGGGCAACCCACTGCCAGAAATAAGGCAAGTAATTGCTAAATCCTGCTTTTCCCTGCATAAAAGCATCATTGACTGGATAATCCGTATCTACCGAAATCCAGATTTTAACATTCTCCGGATACGCATAATCATACTGCTGGACAATTTTTCTGACCGTATCTTCGGTAATTGCCGCATTGCTCTTATAAATCATTTCTGCAGGACTGTAATAAAGATATTTATCCTTCGTATCTTTTGCAGCCGTTTCAAAATCAAACTCCGCCATATTCGTAAAATATTCCGTATGTTCTCCTACTGTTTTCTCAATATAGTAGCGGATATTGCTATTCTCTGCTGAATAGTATTCCTGATACTTCTGATACTCTTCATAATTGATGGCAAGACTCTGCATAGCAATCAGGACATTTTCACAAAGTGCCTGATAAGAAGTCCAGTCAGCGGTATATTCTTCAACGTTTTTATCTTCGATTGTCTTATACCGGTTCACCAGAATGCTGCTGTATCCTTCCTCGTCCATTCCGCCATCACTGTATATCATATTGGAAGACACATCATCGGTAAACGTATAAGAACCTATATCGGATTTCAAATAATTGGCATCCGATGTATTATAATATTTGCTGTCTGGGTCAACAATGGTTAACATGGTCTTAGCCGCCAGAAATTCCTCTGCCTGTTCTGGTGTCATATCATTCTCAATATATTCGTAACCATATTTCGACCATTTCAGCAAATCCTCCAGATAATATCTGGCTGTAACATACTGTTCCGGCAAACCTACATCCCGGTAATTGTATGCTGTAACATCAATAATTTTCCTGCCATCAAACTCACCATCTGTTTCCAACTGGCTTCTGACAACACCAAACCGGATAATATCCGCAACGCTGCGGCCATAGATATTGCTGAACAAATCGGATTCTTCATATTCTTTTTCCTGGTCCGATGCATGAAGCTGATACGATTCTTTTCCATTCAAACCGGAAATAACCACCGTAGAGCCTGTGGTTACCACAAGAATAGCTATTGCAGCTACTGCTATCAGCAGATGCTGTATGATATGTAAAAATCCTCTCATTTTCCGGTTAGACCTTGGTTTCTTTTCTTTTCCCATATTTTTCTCCCGTCACAATTCAATGCTTATTGTTTTTCAATTTTGTAGCCTACACCCCAGACAACTTTCAAATATCTTGGTTCTTTTGGATTGATTTCAATTTTCTCACGAATATGCCGGATATGGACAGCAACCGTATTGTCTGCTCCGATAGCCTCCTCATTCCAGATACTCTCATAAATCTGGTCAATAGAAAAAACTCTTCCACAGTTTTTCACCAGCAAAAGCAGAATGTTATATTCGATGGGAGTCAGTTTCACTGTTTCTCCATCTACGGTTACTTCCTTCGTATCATCATTGATGCAAAGACCGCCCACCTGAAACAGTGCATTATTTTCTGTATTCAGATTGCCCAACATCGTATAACGTCTTAGATTCGATTTTACCCTTGCAACCAGTTCCAGCGGGTTAAACGGTTTCGTTACATAATCGTCTGCGCCAATATTCAGTCCAAGAATCTTATCGCTGTCCTCTGACTTAGCAGAAAGAATGATAATCGGTATACTGGAATATTCCCGAATCTTCAAGGTAGCGTGGATTCCATCCAGTTTCGGCATCATTACATCAATAATGAGCAGATGAATCGTATTTTCTTTCAAAACCCGGATTGCCTGCTCCCCATCATATGCCTTAAAAACCTGATATCCTTCCTGCAGCAGATAAATCTCTATTGCATCTACAATTTCTTTGTCATCATCACACACAAGTATATTTGCCATCTTTTCACCTCTTTTGTCTTTCTGCTTTTCTCCGTTGTCCTAATTAAACCATGAAAACCGAAAGGAACATATGGGAATTTTTTTAAAATTTTCTTAAGGTTTGTGGTTCTCGATTTTATAGCAGTCCAAGAAATGCACCCAGGTTTCCGCGCTTTCCTTTGCTCGCGCGATGGGAGAATAAATAATCCGGGTTGCAGCAGGTGCACAAATCCGTTACCTGAATCTGGTTTCTTCTGATTCCTGCCTCTTCCAGTACAATCTGATTTGCTTTCCACAGATTCAACTGATATTTTCCATTCTCTTTTGCCTGCAGAATTTCTTCCCCCTGTCCAGGTGCAGAAAATTCTTTGTAAAAGGCTTCCGCAACATCACTGCTTACTTCATAACACGACTGACATATGGAGGGCCCGATTACAGCTACCACATCCTCTGCTCTGGTTCCATATGCCTTTGCCATGGCATCCATGGTACATTTCCCCATACGCCCTACGGTTCCCCGCCAACCGGAATGGGACAGTCCAATTGCCCTGTTTTTTGTATCCATAAAAAAAAGCGGCACACAATCCGCATAAAAGGTTGCTAATACCAGTCCCGGAACATTGGTAATTAATCCATCCACATCCTGGAAATCCTTTTCTTTGATAATTCCTTTGCCGCCATCCATACGTTCAACCACTCTGACATTGGTGGTATGTGTCTGGTCCGAACATACCATATCGGATAGCTGACAGTTTAATACCCCTGCAATCCGTCTGTAATTTTCATCCACTGCTTCCTTCTTATCCCCTCTGGAATAGCTTAAATTCATGGTACTCCATATTCCTTCACTAACGCCTCCCAGTCTGGTCGAAAAAAGATGTCTGACCATTCCTGTTTGTTCCAGAATGGGAAATGTCAGATATTCCACACTATCTTTTCGATTCTGTTTTACCTGCATTGCATTTGGTTTTCGGTGCAGTTCCATTTGTTCTTACCATGCCTTTCTGTTACAATATTCAAACGCATTCTTAACCCACTGTATCTGATTTCCATCGATTGCTATCACATCATACCGGACCGGTGTATCAAAAGCGCAATGATGGAGCATACGATAATAATCCGATACTTTACAGATTCTCTGCTGCTTTCGATATCCGACTGCTTCCAGTGCACTGCCCTTTTTACTGTCCTTCCTGTATTTTACCTCAAAAAAGACCAGATATTCTCCATCATAACCAATCATATCAATTTCACCCAGTCTGCAGCGAAAATTTCTCTCTTGTATGATAACACCATTCCGGGTTAAGAATACATATGCAATTTCTTCCTTTTCGGTACCCACTTCTCTGGTATTCATTTCTTTCGTGTTCCTGCCATCTTTGCCTTAATCTTATCCATAGAATCAACAAACACCAGAATCTCTGCCACTACTTCATAAAGTTCCGGTGGAATTGCATCCCCTATGTCCAGTCTTGCTAACGTATCTGCCAGTTTGTCATCTCTGTGCACCGGCACTGCTGCTTCTTTTGCTTTCTCAATAATACGCTCTGCCAGTTCACCTCTACCGGAAGCAATGACTCTTGGAGCTTCATCATCCGGGTCAAATTCTAAGGCAATCGCCTGTTTCACTTTTTCCTCCTGCATCTGCTCCACCTCCGTTATGCTCTCATATCAAACGAAGTGCTGCTGAGCAGGGAAATATTTTTGTTCTGTTCCAATATTTCCTGCATCACATTCGTTTCTTCGCTGTTTTCCTTAAGCTGCATATTGGCTCGTAAAGAATAGCCTCTCTTCGCCAGTCTTTCATCCAGAATGTGAATATGCTTTTCTATTAAATCCAGAGTTCCTTCATCCTGCAGTGTAAAATTCGTATTTACTTTGCTTTGCTGCATAGTCACATAAACATCTAACGGGCCCAGATGCTCCATATCCAGATGCAGAAGTGCACTTACACTTCCGTCTTTTTTCGCCAGATTCTTTTTGTTTGTATAAACATATAAATCTCCATGTGCCTCATTTCCTGCCATTTTCAAGGGCAGCTGCACATACGTAAACAACTGGTTCATCTGATTCATGAAATCTACATTTCCCTGCAGGTTCCTAACACTTCCGGCCAACGCGGTATCTGTTTTTCCTGCCATCTGCAATGCTTCATTCACCTTAGTTGTCTGTTCCCGTATCCGTTCATAAAGCTGTTCTACCTTTTCTTTGTCTGCCACTTCTTCCGGCTGCAGCAGCCACTGGTTTCCAACTTCTGATTTTAGGATATTTTGAAATTCTTTATTTCCTATGAGTTCACGAAAGGCTTCTTTCCATCCTGCTTCCAAGGGCTGTCTGGAAGCCTTTGCCAAAAGTTCTGCCAATCCAGTTAACAGTTCCTTTCCAGAAAGCTGCCC
>CAYVUF010000089.1:0-8146 GCA_964454605.1 uncultured Bacteroides sp. | reverse complement strand
CATCTGTTTTGCAACTTCTTCTGCAAAGTTTTCTTCTTTTTTCTCAAGACCTTCGCCTGTTTCGAAACGAACGAAAGATTTCACAGAAAGGTTTGCACCATTTTCTTTTGCAACCTGTTCAATATATTTTGCAACAGACTGTTTTCCGTCTTCTGCTTTTACATATACCTGCTCTAACAGACATACTTCTTTTAATTCTTTGTTCAGACGACCTGTAACAGCACCTTCGATAACTTTCTCAGGTTTGCCTGCCATCTTAGGGTCATTCTTAATCTGCTCAGCGATGATTGCTTTTTCATGTTCTTTGTATTCATCAGATACATCATCTGTAGAAACATATTTTGGATTCAAAGCTGCAACCTGCATAGCAATGTTTGTCATAGCTTCTTTTATTGCATCATTTACAACGTCAGTAGCTGCTTCAACGATAACACCAATTCTACCGCCGCCATGAACGTAAGAAACTGCACAGCCATCTGTTGCAACAACTTTTTCAAATCTTCTGATTGTTAAGTTTTCACCAATAACTGCAACCTTATCAACAAGTGCATCTTTTACTGTTTTAGAGGAATCTAAATTCCATGCTTCTGCAAGGAATGCATCCATATCAGTTGCATCAGAATTTACTGCCTGATTAGCAACCGCTTCAACATATGCCTGGAAATCAGCATTTTTAGCAACGAAATCTGTTTCAGAGTTAACTTCTACAACTGCTGCTGTCTTATCATCTTTAACTGCAACACGACAAAGACCTTCTGCTGCGATTCTGCTAGCTTTTTTCTCTGCTTTTGCCTGTCCATTTTTTCTTAAAAATTCTACCGCTGCTTCCATATCGCCATTGGTTTCACCAAGAGCTTTCTTACAATCCATCATACCTGCACCGGTTACTTCTCTTAATTCTTTTACCATTGCTGCTGTGATAGCCATTTTAGTGTCCTCCTGTTTCTATTTGTTGAATCATTATGCTTCTTCTGCTACTTCTTCGATATCTTCTGCTGCTGTTTCTTCTACCTCAGGAACATATTCTTCTGCACCCTGATTTGCTTCAATAACAGCATCTGCCATTTTTGCAACAATCAGTTTTACAGCTCTGATAGCATCATCATTACCAGGAATAATATAATCAAGTTCTTCAGGATCACAGTTTGTATCACCGATACCAATCAGTGTAATTCCAAGAGAGTGAGCTTCCTGAACACAGATTTTTTCTTTCTTAGGGTCAACTACGAAGATACAGTCAGGAATTCTTGTCATGTTCTTGATTCCGCCTAAGTTCTTCTCTAATTTTTCCCATTCTTTCTTTAACTGAATAACTTCTTTCTTAGGAAGTACATCAAATGTACCATCTTCAGACATTGTTTCAATAGCTTTTAACTTGTCAATTCTGGACTGGATGGTCTTGAAGTTTGTTAACATACCACCTAACCATCTTTCATTTACATAGTACATACCACAACGCTCTGCTTCTGTCTTAACAGCATCCTGAGCCTGTTTCTTAGTACCAACGAAAAGAATTGTACCACCCTGGGAAGCAACATCAAAGATTGCTTTGTATGCTTCATCCACTTTACCTACAGATTTCTGTAAGTCAATAATGTGGATACCATTTCTTTCTGTGAAGATGTAAGGAGCCATCTTAGGGTTCCATCTTCTTGTCTGATGTCCAAAGTGAACACCTGCTTCTAATAACTGTTTCATTGAAATAACGCTCATTTTTCTTACCTCCATTTGGTTTCTAATTTCTTCCATATGCTTTTCCGGTGAAAACCTGCTCACCTGCCTACCTCCGCGTTATGAAGCACCGACAGGCAATCAGCATATGTGTTTTCTCGCTTGTGGCGTAGCCTATCCACGCACACTAGGATAATATAACACAAAAAAATCCCCAATGCAAGGGGATTTTTGATAAGTGTATAAACTTTATTCCATTCCTGTAATAATGCGTGCCATCTGCTCATCACTGGCATCTGCCGGAATGACATAAGTTCCGGTACGGATTTTTTTATCATAGCCATTCTGACACAGAAATTTATCATAGGTTTCTGCGGAAGATACCGCTCCAGCCTCTGCCAGTTTTCTGCTGACTGTATAAGAACCGTCACCACTGCTGATGGTAATTGTTGTAGAAGCACCGGAAGTAACTATCGCATCATCCACAGCCTCTGTACTTGCTGTTTCTGTGACATCTGGTTTTACTTCAGTATTTTCTACGACAGAAGTCTGCGGCTGCTCATCCGGCACCTTCTGGTCGTCTGCCTGCGATACTTTATCAGCCTCCGCATCCGCTTCTTCCGTTTTCGCTTCTTCTGCCGCAAGACTCTCTTCTGTTTCTTTGCTGTCTTCGTTTTCTTTATTTTCTTCCGCTTCTGGATTCTGACCCACAGAATCTGCCTGTTCCTTAATTTCCTCTATCCGGGAAACATCTTCTGCATCTGTGGACTGCTGCTCGTTTGCAATAACTTCCATGTTATCCTGCTCGTCTGCGGCATCCTCAGTATCCTCTGCAGCAAGCACTGTATCTTCAATCATGCCAAGCTGTTTTGCTTTTGCAATAATCTCTTCGTCTGTCATGGGCTGTTTACCGGATAAAGAAAATCCCATAATCAGTGCTGTTATAATAATTCCCAGTCCCAGACCTCGTAAATAATATTTTAGTTCCATAATTCACCTGTACTTATAATCCTTCAAACAAATCAATGACTAATTTTACTTCACCAATACCCAGCCCCAGTTCCTTGGCAATTGCCATATTGGATTTGCCTGCTTTATGAAGTTCTAATATCCTCTCATTGCTGTTCTTGCTATTATCTTTTCCATTTGCAAACTGAATGTCAACGTTAGGCGCATCTGCTTTTGCCTTGGTTTCGGAAGTCTTAGTCTTAGTTTCCTTTGCCTTAGGTTCTGTTGTCTTAGGTTCTGCCTTCTTAGTTGTTTTTCTAGGTTTTGCTTTTTTCTTTTCCGCTTTTGTTTCCTTCGGCTCCTCTTTCTTCAGAAGTTCCGCCAACTCATTTGCTGTATCTGCTGCATCTGCCACATAATCATATTCTCCATCTGGATTATGGATAATCTCAACACGCGGCGGTGCTATTGGAATAAATTCATCTTCCCCAGTTTCTTCTTTTTCCGGAGAAGCTGCTTCTGCACTTTGTGTTTCCGCTTCTGCTTTCGTTTCTTTTTCTTTTGTTTCTTCCGCTGCGGTTTCTGCTGCGATTTCCGCCGCTTCCATAGCTATTTCGATTTCTTCTGCCGGCTCTGCTTTTTCCACTGTTTCTGGCTGCTTCTCTTCCACAAACTGCTGCACTTCATCTACCAGCATTTCATCATATCCTGCCATATCATGTACTTCTGCAACTTCTTCGGGTACATTTTCTACTGCATCTAATACAGTATCCATGGCATTTTTCACCGTTTCTTCTGCTTCTCTGGCTGTAATCTCCGCATCCTTTACCGTCTGTTTCACTTCTTCCGCAGTCTTGGCCGCTTCGCTTACTGTATTTTTCAGATTTTCATGCTTATCGTTCAGCATATCATACAGAAACAATACTTCTTTATGGTTTTTATTGATTTCCTCTAATACCGTATCAGAATACTCATTCACTGCCATGATTTTTTCATTTGTTACACGTTCCATAGAACGTTCTGTTTTCTCCATGGCATAATTAACTGTTTCGTCCACAATATCAGCAATATGCTCTTTTGCACCTTCTACTTCCTGTGCCACCAGTTTTCTTACTTCATCTTCACTGATTAACTGCACATCTTCATCCACATCTTTCTTTCTGGCTGGTAAAAGGTATCCCAACGCAAAAATAATGATACCTGCAATAATTAAAACAATTTCAATAATACTCATTTTTTCCTCCGTCCTTTACAGGGATATGTCAAAATCACCAATCCCCTTTAAAAGCACTTTGCCATCCGGCTCTCTTTCTTCCTTTCTTCTGCCTTTCTGACCACCATCACCACGATATTCATTGCTGCCCTTTTCTTTTGCATCAAATTTCTTATTGTGGTACTCCGGCTGTTCCCCTTTACTGACTTTCTTTACCTGATTCTCGATATGCTTCGCAAACTGATTTCCTACATTCGCCTGTTCAACCATACCTTTGGTATCTTCATTGTGCTTCACCGTCGTAAAGTCCTGCGCTCTGGTAATCTGTCCCTGCAGTTCAACCTGTCCGATTGCCATTCTGATTCCTTCCTTCTATATAGCAGTCAACTTAACATCGCCTCTTGATTTAATAAATCGGCTGTAGTGTGCCTCTTTCTGTACTACCATGGAAACATCACCAATGCAAATCTTGGTTCCCGGATAAACCGTACCTCTGACAATAATATGCGCATTATCGTCACCAGTCAACTGCTCCATCAGGCTGTCCAGTTCTGCTGTACTGGCATTAATAGCCTCGGTTTTCTGCTGATTTGCTGTTGCCAGAGATTGCAGATATTTTAACTGCTCCGGAGTCAGCTTCGCTCCCTGGGCAATCTTCTGTTTCGTTGCAACCAGAACCTGCTGAATCGATTTCAGGGACTTACTATCTTCTCCAATCTGCTTCTGCAACTGCTGTACACGAATCTTCATATTGGGGTCAGCACCTACTTCAACAGTAGTATCTGCGCCCATTGGTGAACCCAGCGTTTTCACATCAATGCTCTGAACCGCGCTCACTTTTCCGCCGGTAATAAATCCTCTTTTTCCATCTACATTGACTTCCGTCCCTGCCATTACATGACTGTGCAGAATGGATTCTGATGCTACGTAACCGGCTGCCTGTGCGGTAACATTCTCCAAAAACTTGGCAATGATATTACCCTCCGCCTTCAGTTCGCCGCGTCCCATGCCATTCATGCCTCGTGCAATGATAATATTGCCGCCTGCTTCCAGATAAGCACCTTCTACGACACCCTTAATTTCGATATTGCCTTTGGCTTTTACATGAAAGTTAGTGCACACATTACCATTTACCTGAACACTTCCTTCATATTCAATATTTCCGGTTGCAGTATCCACATTTTCAACAGTCAGAACATCCGAAACAAAAACCCGGTCTTCTACCAGTTCCACATGACCGTTCACCAAAGAAGTGAGTACTGTCTTATCTTCTGAAATAGCAATGTTATTTCCAAATTTCAGTACCTCATTTTTAACCTCTTTTGGCCGAATCAATTCTCCGGCAAGATTTTTTCCTGGCATTCCACGTTCTGCCGGAAATAGTTTTGCAAGAAAATCACCTTCATTACAATGCTGCACTACATTTAGCTGGAAGAAATCCACACTTCCGTCTTCCTTCAAGGTTGGCTTTGCCTTTTTGTCTGTATTAAAATAATATTCAATATAAGCATCCTTGCCCTGTACTGGTTCCGTTCCTTCTGCAATCAAAATGTTGGTACAATATTCGCGTTTTGCAAAATAAGCATCAATAACATCTCTTTTGATACCATACTTAATACCTTTGATTTCCAAGTCCTTAACCAGTTCTTCTGCAGTCATCTCTTCTCCGCCAATGGATGGCGCATAAAATCTGATATATGCCTGCATTTTATCCTCAGTTACAGCAAATTTATAGCATTCTCTCTCTACATGACGTGCCTTATTTTCCAATAAAAAAACTTTATCTTCTTTCGCAGATTCCAAAACCGCTTCATTTAATTTAATACGGTCATACGGAATTCCCTTCATAGTCAGATATTCTGCTACGTCATTAAAAGAAAGCGTACTTCCCCCTTCTGTCGGCGCAAATAGTCTTATACTGGTTCTATTCGCCTCATTTACTAATCTGAAATACCCATTCATACTTACACTTGCCCTCACTTACCTAATGTGCTTCTGTTAATATACCCATATAACTCCCCAGTTTACTCTTCATTTTTTGTAAAGCCCTCGTATGAAGCTGCGAAATTCTGGACTCTGATACTTCCAGAATACTGCTAATCTCCTTCAAGGTTAAATCCTCATAATAATAAAGCACAATAACTTTACGTTCCTTTTCTGTCAGAAGTTCAAGCGCCTGTGCCAGAATTTTCTTCAATTCATCTTTCTCAATAACTTCCTCCGGTCCATCAAACTGTGCTTTACGGTTATAGCTGTTGTCCGTAGGAACCTCGCTTCCCTGCTCCATAAATTCATTCAGGGAAACCACATTTGTTATCTTCATCTGAGATTGCCAGTCCAGATACTCCTCATTAGAAATACCAAGGCTGGCTGCAATCTCTTCATCCGTAGCATTTCTGCCAGATTTTAATTCAATTTCTTTAATTGCTGCATCAATTTTTTTCTGTTTCTGTCTTATCGTTCTTGGAATCCAGTCCATCTTTCGAATCTGGTCCAGAATAGAACCTCTAATACGCAGACTGGCATATGTTTCAAACTTAACATCTTTTAAGGAATCAAACTTATCAATAGCATCAATCAAACCAAAGACACCATAACTTACCAAATCTTCGTATTCCACGTTATATCCAAGATACATACTGAGTCTTCCTGCAACCAGTTTCACAAGCGGCGCATATTCCAATATGATTTTTTCTCTTACTTCGGGCGATTTTGTTCTGGCATATTCATCCCAAAGTTTTTTCTTGCCTGCTTCATCCATGCGTATCTCCCCATTACCTTGAACTCTGATGCGAAATTATTCTTCGCCTTCTTCTACAGCCTGCTCTGTACCATCTTCCACTTCGAGTTCCTTCTCTATTACTTCTCCTTCTTCCATACGCTTCTGCTCTATCTGTGCTTCAAACTTGTCTAACATCCATTTTATCAGTTCACCTGCAATATAAAAGCCAAGCAATACCCATATCAAAACAGACAGCATGTCCTTCATATTGTAGTGCAGTACGTACATTGTAATACTGGTAACGGCACCGGCAAAGAGCATAACAAATGGTGGAATCAGCTTCCGTTTTTTCGCACGTTTTGCTGCTTCCTTCTGCTCCTGCTCACGTTGTTTTTGTTTTTCTATTTCAATCTCTACGTTATCCGTAATATACTCTTGCTTTTCTTTCTCCAATTTTGACACCTTCCAAATGCACAAAGATTGATTAAATCACTTTTTCCGGTTTTCCAACCGACCGAATAATAAAATCACCTGTTTCCGGATAGAAAACAACGGTTCTTCCATAACAGTCCCCTGTATCTTCTGCCAAAATAGGTATGCGCATTTCGGAAAGTTTCTTCTTACAGGCTTCCACATTTCTCTCACCCACACGAACCATGTCGGATTTACTCTGGAAGGCAAACATCTGTGCTCCGCCTGCTATCTTTGCTACCAGTCTGCCTCTGTTTGCACCTTTTGCAACGACTTTGCGCACCAGTTCTTCTATCCCTGTATCTGCAAACTTCGGAATATTACTGTTATTTCGAATCGCTGTACTGTCTGGCAACATAACATGTGCCAGTCCCCCTATCTTGGATACCGGATCTCTAAGTGCAATTCCGACACAGGAACCCAATCCCAACGTTGTAATGCCATCAGGACTGACACATACATTCAGATCGGCCATACCAACTTTTATTATCTCACCCATATTCCCGACATCTCCCTCTTCCTATTATCAGTATTGTTAATTTGCCATTCCCAATGCTGATAATATCCGTCCGTAAGAGTCCAAATCCGGAATCAGGATAAAATATCCGTCTATCGCAACTTCGTCAAAGAACTGGGTCTGAATCAACAATATTCTGTCACCCAAAGCACCAAATTCGATTGCCGGAACACTCAAAATTGCCCCTGCCATATCTACTGTCAAATCCGGTATGGATGGATAAATCACTAAATTCGTTAAAGTAGAAAGAGAATTCAGATAGGCTCCTGTAATAATATTTCCTACTTCCTTCAAAGCAGAAAACTCCATTTCGGAGAACTCTTCTCCTTCGGATGTCATTCCCATCAATTTACCAACCAGATACTTTGCTGAGTTTTTCTCCAAGAGGAACATAATGCTGCCTGTAATATCACCTTCTACACCAAGATAGATACCAGCCATAATCTGTTCTTCACCGCCCATAGCGGCACCCAGTTCTTTAAACTCCAACAAATTTACCTGAGGAACTGACATATCAACTTTGCATTGAAGCATCTGAGCTAATGCCGTAGTGGCATTGCCCGCTCCAATGTTGCCTAATTCTTTCAGAATATCATAATATTCC
>CAYVUF010000088.1:0-8195 GCA_964454605.1 uncultured Bacteroides sp. | reverse complement strand
TAGCACATCCATCCGAGAAATATCACGAAAAATCTCATGGAGAGAGTTTTCTTGCACTTGCGCAAAATCACTTAAGACCAGACGGAGTGTATTTGTTTGATGAACCGGAAGCCGCTTTATCGCCACAAAGACAGTTAACATTACTTATGGAAATTTCCTCATGCGCGAAGCAAGGGTCACAGTTTATTATTGTCACGCATTCTCCCATTTTATTAGGAATACCGGATGCACAGATTTTAACTTTTGATGATGGAATAGTACACAGTTGTGAATATGAAGATACAGAGAGTTATAAAGTTACGGAAATGTTTATCAATAATCGGGAGATTTTGCTTGAACGATTACTTGCCGCATCTGTTGATGTATAACGGAAGGAGATATTTTTATGGGAAAAGTATTAGTGCATGGATTGGGGCAGACGACAGAGAGTTGGAATGCAGTTATTTCATTTGTGGACAAAGCGGATAAATGGGTGTGCCCTGATTTAGTGCAGATGTTAAAAAATCAAGAGGTAAATTACGTAAATCTGTATCGAATGTTTTCAGAATAGTGTGATAAGTTTGATGAGCCCATTGACTTTTGCGGGCTGTCTTTAGGTGGTGTTCTGGCATTAAATTATGCCATTGACAGACCGGAAAGGGTCAAATCATTAGTTCTGATTGCAACACCCTATAAGATGCCTGAAATGCTTTTGCGATTACAGAATATATGCTTTCGTTTTATGCCGGAGTCTATGTTTCAGCAGATGGGATTTTCGAAAAAAGATTATATTGGTTTGTGCAAATCCATGATGAAACTGGATTTTACAGACAGGCTGGAGAAGATATCCTCTCCGGTGATGATTGTTTGTGGGGAAAAAGATAATGCCAATAAAAAGGCGGCAGAGAAACTGAGCACACTTTTAGGGAATGCCAGATTGGAATTTGTCAGTGGGGCAGGCCATGAAGTGAATGTGGATGCACCAGATAAATTGGGGAAACTGCTTTGTTCTATATAAGAATCAATAGGAGTGAACTTACAAAGGTGGATAGTAAAACCTCAGTCTTTTTTACAATTAAGAAAGGACTGAGGTTTTGATGTAATAAAAAATTTGATTGTCTGTGGCTGTATCAGTCAGCCTCTAATTGGAAGGTTTCAATGGTATTTTGTAAAGTTTTCATGTTTTCCTTCATATTTCCGGCCTCTAGGGAGAGAATCTGCGCCGCATCTACCTGTAGTTTTAAGGATTCATTCATCAGCTCAGAACATTCAACCAGTTGACCTGACAGTTCGGAGATGGAGCGAATGGAATGGAGGGTTGTTTTTCTTTTAGTATTCATTCCATCTACTTCTGAGGAAAGCAGTTCCATGTCACGAATCATCTGTGCCAAAAAAAGGTTCAAGCTGTTGAATGCATTTGCAGTATTGTGCACGCTTTCAGCCTGCATGGTGACAATGGTTTCGGCTTCTTCCACACGTTCTACTGCGGTTTGTGAATAATTGGTGATTTCTGTAATCAAATCTTGAATAGAAGATGCTGTTTTTCCGGCATTGTCAGCTAATTTTCTGATTTCTTCTGCTACAACAGAGAAGCCTCTTCCATGTTCCCCGGCGCTGGCAGCTTCAATAGAAGCATTAAGAGAAAGCAGATTAGTTTGGGAAGCTATGTTTTGTATGTCTTTTGCAAATCCTGAAATGTGTACTAATTTTTCGCCTAGCTTCGAAACCTGTTTCTGAACTTCGCCTGTTGCCTGTGTTGTTTCGGCAGATTGTTTCGTCATGTTTTCCACTGCTGAAATACCATTTTGAATCATTTCTTCCGATTTATGTACCTGTGTTATAGTTTCTAAGATACCTTTACTTACTGTTTTGATTTCAATGGAAAGTTTCTCCATCTGGTTATTACAGTTTTCTATTTCAATGCTTTCACTTTCTATAATTTTTTCCACATGCTGCATTTGTTGGTTCATGTTCTGAACATAGATACTTACCTGTTTTCCAGACTCGTTTACTTTGCTTCCAGATTCAGAAACAATGCCAATCATTTTCACAACTTCCACTACAAGTTCCCGCATTTTTGTTATGGTATTATAAATTGCTGAATGCAGTCGTCCAAATTCATTTTTGGGAAATCGTTCATTTTTAGTCGAAAGATACAATTCGCCTTGTGAAACTCTTTTTAAAGATTTTTCACTTTTTCTGATATTAATACTGATTCCAGCGGTGATATAACTACCGAGTATAATTGCAATAATGACAGACAATACAACTAAAAGAATAGTAATATTGCGAATCTGGACAGAACTTTGTACAATGTTTTCTTTTGGAACCAGCACAGTAATATAACCATCTACTGCATGACTTTTATACATCATAAAGAAATATTCTGTTTTATTAAGTTTAACGTATTCTGTAAAACATTCTTCACCGCTGTTTTTTGCAGTTTGGAAAAAGTCTGTTTCATAAACGGAAATATCTTCTGTAGTGCCGATTTCTTTACCATTTTCCATTACAAAGGCAACATGACTGTTTTCTCCAAAATCAAGCTGCTGTAATAGATTAAGGATGCCGTTTGTACTAATATCAAAAACGATTAATGCTTTATTAGCTCCAGAATGAAAAGCCTGGCTACAGAACAGTGTGTATTCACTAGATTCTATCTCTAATTTTTCATCAATCAAAGGATGTGATTCTCCCCAGGTTACAAAACTATTTGCTAAAAGCTTTGCATTGTCTGAATTTTCCAGTTGATTCATAAAACTTGAAATTTCAGAAGTACTTAAGGTCTTGGTTGTTATAACGGATTCTCCATTTACCGGAATGATATGTATATTCTGAACAATTTCACTAGAGGTTTCTTTTACATTTAAATTGCTTTTGATAGTATTTTTACTGTTGCTTTTTTCTGTGCTTTTACCAATATAAGCACCTAGTGAATAGGCTCTGACATTAGAATCCTGTGAGAGTTCCATTACTTGCTGGCTAATAATTTGAAAAGAACTGTCTAGAGAGTTTTTTGTCATTTCTAACGCATTAGAGGTAGATTGTTCGTAATTGGATTCCAGACCATGTGCTGCCTTTTGATAAGATACAATACCGACTGTCATAATAAAGATTATGGGAATTACGAATCCGATAATCAATTGTGTACGGATTGTGATACCACTTTTTGAAATCCCCTTTTTCAGAAATTCTTTCATGTAATATTTCTTCTTTTCTGTATTACGTTTTGTTTCCTGATGTGTTCCTTTTTTTATAAATACATTCATATTATATTTCTCTCCTTTTTTTCATTTTAAGCATAAAAGAATGATAAAAAAAGGTGTCACAATTCAGAAAGGTATGTTTTTTTTATGAAATAGGAAAAGGTATATGTGTGGTGAGAAGAACATTTGATTGTTAAGCCAAACTTTTTTGATTTTGAGGAAAAAAGCGTAGGTGGTTAGAAAACGCTTTGCGTACTTCTGGTTTCGTGTTAAAATTAGAGCATATAAGTTCAGCTAGAAGAAAGGAATGGAGAGAGGGTAATATGTTTACGTTTACAAAAGATTGTTGTATTGGTGTACCGGAAATTGATGAAGAACACAAGAAACTTTTTGAATTGATTGCATGTATAGATTCGGCGGTAAGAAACAATGAAACTTCAATTGACAAAGCAATGACATCACTGAACGAATTGAAGCAGTACGCAGTGACTCATTTTGCGCATGAAGAGGCATATATGGAGAGCGTTGATGATGCAGAACTGCCGCGCCAGAAGAAAGAGCATGCTGCGTTTATCGAGAAAGTGAATTCTTACAGTTATGCAGATGTGACCGAAGAATCTGCCAGAGATATTATTGTGGAACTGTTGGAGTTTCTGTCAAAATGGTTGATGGGACATATTTTAGGAAGTGATATTTTAATCGGTCATTTCAAGCAGAGCGCAAAGCCGGAGAAAATACAGATTCCTGTATTTGATGATTTCTATAAAACAGGCATTGAGCTGGTGGATGATGAACACAAGGTTCTTTTCGATATTATTGGAAGGGTTCATAAAGCAATCGAAGCAGAACTGCTTCATGACAAATTTGATGCTATTTTAGATATTCTGGATGAATTAAAAGAATACACACGTGTTCATTTTGCAGATGAAGAAAAATATATGCGTGAAATAGGTTATGCGGGATTAGCAGCACAGGAGATTCTGCATCAGAATTTTATTGATAAACTGGAAAATTTAGATTTGAATGATGTGGATGACAATCAGGAAGCATATTTGTATGATTTCCTTGAGTTTTTGCAGAACTGGTTAATAAACCATATTTTGAAGGTGGATAAGCTGATTCCTTGTGTAAATCAGTAGTTTGGGGAAAGATAAAGGAAAATGAAAAAGGAGCTTTGTGCATAAGTTGCAGCACGAGGCTCCTTTTATAATTATATTATGCTTGCTGTTCTGTTTTGGATCGAATCACAAACAGAACACCGATTAAGATGAGAATGCAGACCGGAAGCGTCAGAAGTGAGAACTTCATAAGTCCGCAGGCATTCAGAATACCAATCAAAACGTAACCCAGACAACATACGGAAGACACAGTAATTACGTAAGGAAGCTGTGTAGATACGTGGCTTACATGGTTACATTGTCCGCCGGCACTTGCCATAATGGTGGTGTCGGAAATGGGGGAGCAATGGTCACCGGCAACTGCTCCGGCAAGGCAGGCTGCAATAGAGATTACCATCATCTGTCCCTCTGGGAAAACACCTATCACAATTGGAATCAGAATACCAAATGTTCCCCAGCTTGTTCCAGTTGCAAAAGCCAGAAAAGCAGCAACCAGAAAAATGATGACAGGAAGAAAACCTTGGAAAGCAGCGGCAGAGCCTTGTACCAGTTCTGCTACGAATTCTCGCGCACCAAGTAAGTTTGTCATACCAGACAAGGTCCATGCCATGGTAAGAATAAGAATCGGTGCAATCATTGCTTTGAATCCTTCTGGGATACATTCTGTAAATTCTTTAAAGGTTATAATATTGCGCATTAACATATAGATAAAAGTGAAGAACAAAGTAATAAAACCACCCAGTACCAATCCCTGAGAAGCATCAGAATCAGCAAAAGCAGTAATAAAATCGGTTCCGGAGAAAAAGCCGCCGGTATACACCATGCAAATAATGCAGGAAAGAATCAGTACAATGACCGGAAGCATTAAGTCCATGACTTTTGCCCCTTCTCTGAAAACGCTGTCCTCCTGTTCCTTTTGTAAGTCTGTATGGACGGTAAGCAAGTCACCCTTTAAAGCGTTTTGCTCATGCAGGCGCATGGGACCGAAATCAAATTTCATAGCCATTAATGTGATAATCATAGCTAAGGTTAAAAAGGCATACAAGTTATAAGGAATTGTCTGTAAAAATACAGAAAATCCATTGATGTTCGCATCTTCCGGAACGGAAGAAGTAACGGCAGCAGCCCAGGAACTAATTGGTGCAATAATGCAGACCGGGGCAGCCGTAGCATCTATGATATAAGAAAGTTTGGCACGTGATACTTTGTGACGGTCTGTAACAGGGCGCATAACACTGCCTACGGTAAGACAATTGAAATAGTCGTCTACAAAAATAAGTACCCCCAGAACCATAGTGGCAAGCTGTGCTCCGGCTCTGGTTTTAATGTGGTCAGTGGCCCAACGCCCGAAAGCGGAAGAGCCACCGGCACGATTCAGTACGGAAACCAGGATACCAAGCAGTACTAAGAAAATCAGAATACCTACATTCCAACTGTCAGCTAGTTTATAAACCATGCCTCCTTCTTCGTGGAAAAGAAAAGTGTTCATCATTTTCTCCAGGTTAAAATTGGAATACAAAAGAGCACCCATGATAATACCAGTGAAAAGGGAAGAGTAAACTTCTTTGGTAATCAGTGCCAGTGCAATGGCAATAATGGATGGGAGCAATGCAAACGGTGTTGCATAGACGATACTCTGTGCATCGGCATTCCCAGGGGAAACAAGGGTAAAGACAGTGAGAATACCGATGAGTACAATGAGTAATGACATAAAGATTCGTTGTTTGTTCATACTATTTTCCTCTCTTGTAAAATACATATAAGTAATTTTATCAAATTCTATAAAGAGAAGAAAGTCTTTTCTAACGAGAAACAGAAGATTTTTGCGATTATGGTGAAGAAGTTGGCTGCTTCCGATAAATCTTCAGGCTCTTGTTAAATTGTGTTATCAGTAAATCTGTTATATGATAAGGAAGAGATTATGATATTTGGTTTGATAGAAAATTATCATTGAGCAAAGAAGAGTGCAAGAAGGGAATCGAGTCATGAAAGCAGTAATACAACGTATTCGAAGTGATTTTGAAAATCTTTGGATGGCAGCAGTAGTGATTATCCTGTACACTATTTTGGTAAATGGGGTTTTCCATGCGTTTTGTCCCATGGTAATTGTTACAGGCTTTCCTTGTCCCGGGTGTGGAATGACCAGAGCGGTCTTTTTCTTCCTAACGGGGCAGATAGCAGAATCCTGGCATATGCAGCCAATGGGGATTGCTGCGGTGGGACTTTTTGTTTATTTCTGTTGGAATCGCTATATAATAGGAAGAAATGCAAAAGGAATGAAGGGACTGTTGGTAATCAGTTTTATAGGATTGCTTGCTGTTTATTTTGTCCGGATGTATCTGTATTTTCCGGAAAGAATACCTTATGTTTATACGGAAGGGAGTCTGTTTGAGAAAACGATTCCTCATTATAAGGAAGTGCTACACGAACTGGGGGTTTTATGATAGAATTTGTCTGAGAGGGGAGTGGAGTACACTCTGGAATGGAGGAGAACATGGATAGTAATAACATGGACAACAATAGAAACGATAACAATGGGTATGATACCAACAAGGAAGGCTACTATAATAATTGCAACGAGTATCGTAGTAACAATGACTCTAACAGTAATTATCAGCAGCCTTATCAGGAACCATACCAGCAGCAGTATCAGCAGCAGCCTTATCAGGAACCATACCAGCAGCAGTATCAGCAGCAGTTTTATCAGGACCCTTATCAGCAGCCTTATCCACAACAGCCATATTACCAACAGCCGCCATATTCACAGCAGATGGAACTGGAAGAGCCGGTAAAAATGAGTGAGTGGATGATTACATGGCTGATTATGATGATTCCATGTGTTAATATCATCATGATGTTTGTATGGGCGTTCAGCAAAACGGAAAAGAAGAGTAAATCAAACTTCTTCAAAGCATACCTTATTTTTATGGGTATTTTATTGGTACTTTACCTGTTGATTTTTATGTTGTTTATGGCAGCAGGGGTAGGCGTTTTGTTCTAATTTTTCTGCCATCTGCCGGAAGCACCGCAAGGAAGTACCAGTCCGTTGGAGGTGACAGGCAGACCGATTTCAGAGGCTTCCACGTGACCGCCGAATTTTGGAACGATAGCGGTCTGAATCATATAGGATAATACAGCAGGCTGTAAACCGGTTGTATAGGAATTTACCAGGAAGAACAAAGCATCTTTTGACAGGATTTGAGCAGTCAGCTCAAGGAATGGGAAGATGCTTTCTTCAATTTTCCAGATTTCTCCTTTTGGTCCTCGTCCATAGGAAGGTGGGTCCATAATAATTGCATCATAAGTGTTGCCGCGACGAATTTCGCGTTCAACGAATTTGACACAATCATCTACAAGCCAACGGATAGGGGCATCCCCCAATCCGGAGGAAAGCGCATTTTCTTTTGCCCAGGTTACCATACCTTTGGAAGCATCTACATGAGTAACCGCAGCACCTGCTTTAGCAGCAGCGAGAGTAGCACCGCCGGTATAGGCAAACAGATTGAGAACTTTTACAGGTCTTCCTGCACCTTTTATAATAGAAGAAAACCAATCCCAGTTTGTTGCCTGCTCTGGAAAAAGACCAGTGTGTTTGAAACTAAAAGGCTTCAAATTAAAAGTCAGTTCTTTATAATGGATGCTCCATTCATTCGGTAAATTAAAAAATTCCCATTCGCCACCGCCTTTGGAACTTCTGTGATAGTGTCCGTTCATTTTGCACCAGCCTTTATGCTCCTTCGGCGTATTCCAGATAACCTGAGGGTCCGGGCGTACCAGGAGATAATCACCCCATCGCTCTAACTTCTCTCCAGCAGAGGTATCTATTACTTCATAATCTTTCCATTCATCAGCTAACCACATAGTATAACCAAACCTTTCTATATTATAATGT